>NZ_CALXIN010000101.1 GCF_944388365.1 uncultured Negativibacillus sp.
GCTGGAACAGTTCCGCGGCGGGATCATGCAGTTGCCGCCGATGTATTCGGCGATTCAGATCAACGGCAAACGCCTGTACGATCTGGCACGGCAGGGCATCGAAATCGAGCGAGAGCGCCGTCCGGTCACCATCACTTCGTTGGAGCTGATCGACAGAGACGAGCAGAACAACGCCTATGTCATCGACGTTGCCTGCTCGAAGGGAACCTACATTCGCACCCTCTGTGCAGATATCGGTGAGGCATTGGGCTGTGGTGCAACGATGACTGCGCTGCGCCGCACCCAGGCTGCCGGTTTTTCGCTGGAGGACAGCATCACACTGGAACAGGCCGAACAGCTGTCAGCGCAAGGAACGCTGGCGCAGCGCCTGCTGCCGATTGAAACGGTGTTTGCTTCGCTGCCGGCGCTCAAGCTGGAGGGCAAACAGCAGACAATGTATCAAAACGGCGTCAAACTCGATCTTGCCCGTCTCGACGGAATGCAGACCATGAAGGACTACACCGGTGATCTGCGTGTGATCGGAGAGGACACAACCTTTTTAGGGGTCAGCTATCCCGACTGGGAAGAAGGCCTGCTGCGGATGCGAAAGCTGTTTGCGCTGCTGTAATTTTTGAAGAATCTGATTTGTACAATTCGTTTTCTGAAGTAAAGAAAGGAAGCGAGTTTTGATGAAAAAATCAGATCAAAAACGACTGTGGATTTTTGCTGTTGTGGAATCTGCCTTTTTACTTGTCTTTAGCTTGCTTTATTGGCAACACAGAGAGAATTGGTTGTTGTCACTGCTGATGTTCACGCCAGCAGTCAGCGTCATTTTGACAAGACTGTTTACCCGAGAAGGAACAAAGGCATTGTATCTGCGGGTTTGGATGCGCAAAAATCTGCGCTGCTATTTGGCAACTTGGTTACTGACACCGGTGGTAGCCTATGTAGGTGCAGTGTTGTATTTTTTGCTGTTCCCACAGAATTTTACCCTCTCTTCCCAGCTTGCGCAGGAGGCAGGAGTGCAGGGCGCCGATTATCTGGTGATGCTGGCACAAACTATCCCACTTGCTGTGCTGATCAATCCACTGACGGGTTTGCTTCCCTGTCTGGGTGAGGAGCTTGCCTGGAGAGGCTATCTGTTGCCTAAGTTTTCCTGTTACGGAAAAATTCCAGCAACACTGATCACGGGCTTACTGTGGGGTCTGTGGCATGCACCGATTGTTGCCATGGGATTTAACTATGGGGAAGGACATCCGGTTGCCAATATTCTGGCGATGCTGGTGTTTTGCAGTGTGCTTGGCGTGATTCAGGGATACCTGTTTTTTCACACTGGTTCAGTATGGGGACCGGTTGTTTTTCATGCAGCAATCAATGGAATTGACCTATATGCACCTTCACAGCTGTTTATGAATCGTTCCTCCAATTTGTTTATCGGACCTAATCTAATAGGACTCGTTGGCGGAGCTGGATTGATTCTATTGGCAGCGTGGTGCCTTCGTCAACTTTGGAAGATGGATAAAACGGCCAACAGCTTCGAACCTGTCGTAAGAAATCAAATTTAAAGATAAATTAAAAAATCCATCCGAACATTCAAACAAAGAATTATCTAATTTTTTGTACTTTGCAAACAATAAAATACAATATTTTGTAACTTCGGTATAATAAAGGTGGTTTGTTAAAATATAATCAAACAAATTGCCTTGCAAATCGTCAAAATTCTGTCTATAATGTGTGGGGTAGAAATCAGATGAAACGGGGAAATGAGAGATTGAAAGTAGTGAGAGATTTTGTCAGACCGGATTCCGGCCGACCGGCTTCGGTGGCGCTGGGACTGTTCGACGGAGTACATATTGGCCACCGGCAGGTGCTTGCCAGTGCGCTGCAAAACAGGGAGCTTGCACCTTGTGTCTTTACCTATACGATCTCCGATTCGATTCCCCAGATCAAGAAAAAGTATCTTGCCCTCACCCTCGATGAGCAGAAATGCAGCATCCTCGAGCGGATGGGGTTTGAGCTTGTTGTGATGCCGGATTTTAGCGACTTTAAAGATCTGGCGCCGGAGGTGTTTGTAGAAGAGATGTTGATTGAGAAGATGGGAGCCAAGGAGCTCAGCTGCGGCTATGATTTTACCTTTGGCAGCAAAGGAGCGGGCGACGTGGCACTGCTGCAGAAGCTGGCAGAAAAACACGGTGTTCGGCTCAATGTCATCCAGCCCGTGGAACTGGACGGTCAGCCGGTCAGCTCCACCCGCATCCGCGATGCAATTTTAGCAGGGGAGATGGATGCAGCCAGCCGGATGCTCGGCCGCCGTTTTTCCATCCGACTGAAGGTCGAACACGGCAATCAGATCGGCCGCATGATGGATTTTCCGACCATCAATCAGGTCTTTCCAAAGCACCACATCGTGCCGCGGTATGGAGTCTACTCGACGGTGGTCAACATCGACGGCAAGCTCTACGGCGGCGTCACCAATGTCGGCATCAAGCCGACCGTCGGCTCGGACGGCCCGCTGGCAGAAACGTATATTATGGATTATTCGGGCGATCTGTACGGCAAGATGGTGGAGGTTTATTTCTTCCGCTTCGTGCGTCCGGAGCGCAAGTTCCCGTCCATCGAGCAGCTCAAGGAGCAGATCTCCAGAGATAAGGACAGCGTCCGCCAGGATATTGCCGAAAATATCGAGCGCATGGTCTTTCTGGATGGACATCCCGAGGATATCCGCAGAGATTAAGCTGTTTGCAGCGGATTTGTCCAAAATTTTGGGAAAATCCCTGTTTACAAAATAAAATGGATATGGTATACTAATTAAGTGAGTGTGAGCTTGCTGATAATACCAGGTTCCATTCCTCCATAACCTAGTCAGGGGAGACCGCTCTTGTAGTGCCGTTTGGCCGATCGGAGCATTTCACCAGCCCCAGGCTCAGTTACAGGAGAAAAATATTTTTTATGAGGTGAATGCACTATGATGAGAAAAGAAGAAAAAACACAGGTAATCGAACAGAACAGACTGCATGAGACCGACACCGGTTCCGCTGAAGTACAGATCGCAATTCTCACCAAGAGAATCAACGACCTGACCGAGCACTTCAAAGCAAACAAAAACGACCATCACTCCAGACGTGGTCTGCTGAAAATGGTTGGCCGTCGTCGTAACATGCTCAACTACCTGAAGAAAAAAGACATCAACCGTTACCGTGCAGTTATCGAGAAACTGGGCCTGAGAAAGTAATTTCGTCAAGGCTATTGTCAAAGGCGGAAGTATCCGGAGAGATCCGCGGTGCTTCTGCCTTTTACACATCATCTTACACAACCAACCCAAAAACATTCATGATCCAAAGGGACGGTTGGGCAATCCACCTTTTTTTAGCATCAAATCGAGCTTCAGAACAGCTGCTCTGAAGTTGGACTTTTTGCTAAAATGGTCAATGTCCGGCCGCCCGAAGTATTTTTAGGAGGCTGCGACAATGTTCGAAAATTTCAGAGTATTTGAAACAGAACTCGCCGGCAAAAAGATTTCCTTTGAAACAGGAAAGATGGCCTGCCTGGCAAACGGCTCTGTCCTGGTTCGCTACGGCGATACCACCGTTATGGTCAACGTTACTGCTGCTCAGAAACCACGTGAGGGCGTCGATTTCTTCCCTCTCTCGGTTGATTTTGAAGAGAAGCTGTATTCCGTCGGCAAAATCCCTGGCTCCTTCATCAAACGTGAGAGCCGTCCTTCTCAGAAGGCTATCCTGACCTCCCGTCTGGTTGACCGTCCAATCCGTCCGCTCTTCCCGAAGGATATGCGCAACGACGTTTCGGTTGTCATGACCGTTCTGTCGGTAGATCAGGACTATTCTCCTGAAGTTGCTGGTATGCTGGGTACTTCCTTTGCACTGTCCATCTCGGACATTCCGTGGAATGGCCCAATCGGCGGCGTACAGGTAGGTCTGGTCGACGGCGAAATCATTATCTGCCCAAATGAGGAGCAGAGAAAACACTCCGACCTTCAGCTGACCGTTGCTGGTACCCGCGAGAAGATCGTTATGATCGAAGCAGGTGCAAACGAGGTTGATAACGAGACTATGCTCGAAGCAATCGCAAAAGGTCACGAGGAGATCAAGAAGATCGCTCAGTTCATCGCAGATGTACAGGCTGAGATCGGTAAACCGAAGTTCACCTTCGAGTCGCAGGAAGTTGATCCTGCTATGTTCGAAGCAATCAAGGAATTTGCAATCGACAAGGTAAAATATGCACTGGATACCGACGATAAGAACATCCGTGAGGAGCGTCTGGCACCAGTTATCGAAGAAATCCACGCACAGTTCGATGAGCAGTATCCAGAAGAAACTGCAAAGATCGACGAGTGCATCTATAAATTGCAGAAATTTGTCGTCAGAAGATGGCTGCTCGACGAGGGCAAACGTGTTGACGGCCGTGGCATCGACGAGATTCGTCCGCTGGCAGCTGAGGTTGGCATCATCCCACGTGTTCATGGTTCCGCACTGTTCACCCGTGGACAGACTCAGGTCATGACCATCACCACCCTCGGCCCAGTTTCGGATGCTCAGATTCTGGACGGTATCGACAACGAGGACACCAAACGCTATATGCACCAGTACAACTTCCCGTCCTACTCGGTCGGCGAAACAAAGCCATCCCGTGGTCCTGGCCGTCGTGAGATCGGGCATGGCGCACTGGCAGAGCGTGCACTGGAGCCGGTAATTCCTCCGGTAGAGGAGTTCCCATACGCATACCGCGTTGTTTCCGAGGTTCTTTCCTCCAACGGTTCCACCTCTCAGGCTTCGATCTGTGCTTCCACTCTGTCGCTGATGGATGCTGGTGTTCCGATCAAAGCACCGGTTGCAGGTATCTCCTGCGGTCTGATCACCGAGGGCGACCGCTGGATGACCATGGTGGACATCCAGGGTCTGGAGGACTTCTTCGGCGATATGGACTTTAAGGTTGGCGGTACTCACAAGGGTATCACCGCAATTCAGGTGGACATCAAGATCGACGGTCTGACATTGGACATCATCCGCGATGCTTTTGAAAAGACTCGCAGAGCAAGAATTTACATCCTGGATGAAATCATGCTCAAACAGCTCGCACGTCCACGTCCAGAGGTCAACGAGTATGCACCGAAGATGGTCAGCCTGAAGATTCCGGTTGACAAGATCCGTGAAGTTATCGGTTCGGGCGGCAAGGTTGTACAGAAGATCTGTGCAGAGTGCGACGTTAAGGTTGACATCGAAGAAAACGGCGATGTATTTGTATCCGGCGTCAAGAAGGACAACGTTAACCGTGCAGTCAGCATGATCGAGACCATCGCCCGTGACCCAGAGGTCGGCGCTTTCTATAAAGGCCGCGTCACCAAGCTGATGAACTTCGGCGCCTTTGTTGAGATCGCTCCAGGCAAAGAGGGTCTGGTTCATATCTCCAAGCTGGACACCAAACGTGTTGAGCGTGTAGAGGATGTTGTCAACGTAGACGACGAGATTCTGGTCAAGGTTACCGATATCGACAGCCAGGGCAGAATCAACCTCTCCAGAAAAGATGCCCTCATCGCAATGGAAAACAAACAGAAAAAGAATCAGTAATCACTGATACGATAGACGGAGCAGATGCCAAAGCGGCATCTGCTCCGTTTTTGTGCTCTTTAAAATCGGTAAAGACGGTATCAATCGCACAAAAACGGGCAAACCTCACAGCAGAACAATGATCGAGAGGATGGTCCAATGAAGGTGTGGTTGTATGAGAAAAATGGTCTGCTGTGGGAGAAGGTGCTGTGTGTCCAGACTGGATTGATGCTGTACGAACTGGCAGCGCAAAGCTCCTTTTTTCTGATGGAAGCTAGCCTTGTGCTGCTGTTTGTCTGCTTTGTCTGGGAGGAGCGCAAGGCCTTGTTTTCTCCACTGCAGACGGCAGGAGAGGCACTCAGCTTGCTGCGTCCGTTGGGTGGCTGCTGGATGACGGTGGTTCTGTATCTGGGATGGGAGGTGCTGTCCTTCTCCCGCTCGGTGTATCCCTTTGGAATCTGGGAAAAGTATCGGGTAGTGCTGTTGATGCTGGGAATCTCTGCGCTGACAGTGTGGTACCTTCGAAAGGATAGCGCGGTCCGCCTGCGCCGGCTGATGTTGGTGTTTGCTGCGGCAGGAACGGCAGCAGCGGTGCTTTCGGTGCTCAA
>NZ_CALXIN010000102.1 GCF_944388365.1 uncultured Negativibacillus sp.
GCAGTCAGTGTGCCGCTGCCGGTGGACTGGGCGTAGATGGTGAGGCTGTTGGTGCCCTCCACTTCGATACCGCCGTTGACGGTGAGGTTGCAGCCGTCGGCTAAAATCAGCTTCACATCGCCGGTGACGGTGACGCGCTGGCCAATTTCCACAGTGCCAGAAACCACATACCAGCCGTCATTCCAAGATGTTGTATCTGTGTAAACGGTGGTGTAATTTTCTGTCAGAGTTTTTGTCTGCCCGTCTGCGTCGATGTAGGTTACACCCGCCCTCGGCGCACCAAACAGCACCGGCACAACCGGCTCACCTTTGCAGGCGGTCACGCCTTCTGCCGCACAGACCGGACAGTCAGGGTTTATGTTACCCTCTGTACAGAGGGTAACACAGGAGCACTGCTCCTGTTCACTTATCCCGATGGTGGCTTCTCCTTCACCGTCGGCAAAGACAGCGGGCAGCATCGCGGGCAGCACCGCTGCTGTCATGCACAAGGCGGTCAGGAGTGCGAATATCTTTTTCTTCATCCGGTTTCCTCCTTCTGTCACCCAATAGGCTCCAATGGTTTACTCCTTTATTATACCGCATCCTTTTTGAAATTTCTATTACCCATTTTAGGGGTCAAAATGGGTAATAGGGAGCCCAAATACCGCTGTCAAAAAAGGAGGGCGCTTTTTTGTGATATTGCACTTTCGTCTGCTAATCTGCTATCAGATTCGTTAGTAATTGAGTTATAATTTTGTTGATTCTAACTGTCATTTTGTACATGTAGCTATAACATTTTCTTAAATTCGAGTAAAAACTATCCATAAAAGCCAAAAAATTGTTTGACACTCCCCTTTTCATCTGCTATCTTAAATATAAAAGAAGGGACGCCGCTCCCGCAATCTGAACGTAATTTTTAAAGAAAAGGGGTATGTCAAAATGATTATGAACCCGTCTACCATCAAGGATGTCGTCATCGACGGCCACAGCCTGACCATCGAGTCGTTTGTTGCAGTTGCCCGATTTGGCGCGAAAGTCAGCGTTGCCAAAGAAGCACTGGACGCTATGCAGAAATCCCGCGACCTTGCCGAGAAGATCGCTTCGGAAAAGCGCGTCGCCTACGGCATCACCACCGGCTTTGGCGATTTTGCCCGCGTTGCCGTTCCCGAGGAGATGTCCAACACCCTTTCCACCAATCTGATTTTGAGCCACTGCACCGCCACCGGCGAACCTTACAGTGAAGAGGTCGTCCGCGGCATGCTGCTGCTACGTGCAAACGCACTGTGCGGCGGTGTTTCGGGCGTTCGTCCGGTACTGGTCACCATGATGGCGGAGATGCTCAACAAGGGCGTTCATCCGGTCGTTCCACAGAAAGGATCGCTGGGCGCTTCGGGTGACCTTGCTCCGCTGGCACACATGTCGCTGCCGTTGCTGGGCAAAGGCAGAGCGGTTTATCAGGGCGTCGAGATGGACGGCGGCGAAGCGATGGCAAAAGCCGGCATCCAGACGCTGGACACGCTGGTCTGCAAGGAAGGTCTGGGACTGACCAACGGCACCTGCGCCATGACCTCGGTAGGTGCCCTGTCGCTGTATGACACCATCTGTGCAGCACAGCTTGCCGACCTGATCGGCTCGATGACCATGGAGGGCTTAACCGGTCTTCTCAACGCCTTTGACGAGCGTGTTCATGCTGTCCGCGGCCATAAAGGACAGATGATGGTCGCCAAAAACTTCCGTCTGCTGACCGAGGGTTCGAAAATCCTCGCAAACTGCCAGAACGACCGCGTACAGGACGCTTACTCGCTGCGCTGCATTCCACAGGTACACGGCGCTATCCGCGACGCAATCGAATATGTAAAAGAAAAAGTATCCATCGAGCTCAATGCCGTCACCGACAACCCGCTGGTATTCCTGGATGACGAGAATGTTATCTCCGGCGGCAACTTCCACGGCGAACCGATGGCGCTGGCATTTGATTTCCTGGGCATCGCCTGCTCGGAGATCGCGGATATTTCCGAGCGCCGCACCGAGCGCATGGTCAATGCCGCACTTTCCAACGGTCTGACTCCATTCCTCACCACCGAAGGCGGCGTCAACTCGGGCTATATGATCGTTCAGTACTCGGCAGCTTCGATGGTTTCGGAAAATAAGGTGCTGGCGCATCCGGCGTCGGTCGACTCGATTCCATCCTCCGCAAACCAGGAGGATATGGTTTCGATGGGAACCACCGCTGCAAGAAAATCCGGCTGGATCGTACAGAACACCCTTTCCGTGCTGGCTGATGAGCTGCTGACCGCATGTCAGGCCATCGACATCCGCCGCAGACTGAATACCCATGGACAGGGTATCTCGCCGGTTCACCAGAAGGTCTATGACCGCGTCAGAAAGGATGTTCCATTCTACGAGATCGACCGTGAGCTGTGGCCAGATATTAAGGCTTGTGAAAAGCTGGTTCGCAGCGGCGAACTGCTCGACATTGTCAGAGAGATGGTTGCGGACTTTGAGTAACCAGGATTAGAGCAAAACAAAGTTTTTGGTTGAGCTTTTTACAAAAAGCTCATAGGGGTACGGGGGCAACGCCCCTGTGACACTTAAACAATATAAAAATAAAAACGAAAGGGGCAGGGCAGCCGTTTCGGTGCTGTGGTACGTCAGTACCCTGCCTGTGAATACAGGCAGCTTTGATATCCATCTGTACCTCATAAATCAAAACAGGTTTCTACTGCCGAAAACTTCCCACTGGGAACTTTTCGGGGTCACAGTGCAAAACAAATCGGCTTTCGAGAACCTTTTCTCTTGCAAAAAGGTTCTCGAGCTCTCCCAATGAGCGCCTGACGATAAAGGCGTTTCGCACTCTGCGGAGTGCGCCCAAAGGCTCTGCCTTTGGAATCCGCCACCTTTTGAAAAAGGTGGATAAAAAACTTTAATTTGTGTATACAATCACATTTCATAGAAACAGGAGGTTTTATTATGGACTACAATCCACAGGACGCTATGATTATCAAGCTCGACTATGAACTCCCTGAATACCCGACCTTCGTAGAGGGTATTCGCCGCGCTCCAAGACGTGAATCTCACCTCACCGAGTCCGACAAGGCTCTCGCTATCAAAAACGCTCTGCGCTATATCCATCCTGACCACCACGAACAGATGGCGATGGAATTTGCCAAAGAGCTGGACGAACATGGTCGTATCTACGGCTACCGCTTCCGTCCACAGGGCGAACTGCACGGCAAGCCGATCGACCAGTACAAAGGCAACTGCATCGAGGGCAAAGCTTTCCAGGTCATGATCGACAACAACCTTGACTTCGACGTTGCCCTCTATCCATACGAGCTGACCACTTACGGCGAAACCGGTCAGGTCTGCCAGAACTGGATGCAGTACCGCCTGATTAAAAAATATCTGGAAGTGCTGACCGACGACCAGACTCTCGTCATCGAATCCGGTCACCCACTCGGCCTGTTTAAATCCCACAAGACCTCTCCTCGTGTCATCATCACCAACGGTCTGATGATCGGCATGTTCGACAATCAGCAGGCATTCAACCGCGCTGCTGCTCTGGGCGTTGCAAACTACGGTCAGATGACCGCCGGCGGCTGGATGTACATCGGCCCACAGGGCATCGTACACGGCACCTTCAACACCCTGCTCAACGCTGGTCGTCTGGTTCTGGGTGTTCCGAAGGAAGGCAACCTCGCAGGCAAGCTGTATGTTACCTCCGGTTTGGGCGGTATGTCCGGTGCACAGGGCAAAGCTGCTGATATTGCCGGCGCTGCTTCGATCATCGCTGAAGTCGATATTTCCCGTATCATGACCCGTTACACTCAGGGCTGGGTAGACAAATACACCGACAGTCTGGAGGAAGCACTGAACTGGGCACTGGAAGCGCAGAAAGCAAAAGAGCCTTGTGCTATCGCTTACCACGGCAACGTCGTTGACCTGCTGGAATACCTGCTGGAGAAGAACATCCACGTTGACCTGCTCTCCGACCAGACCTCCTGCCATGTACCATACGACGGCGGTTACTGCCCACAGGGTCTGACCTTTGAGCAGCGCACCGAAATGCTGGACAAAGACCCAGAAGGCTTCAAGGAGCTGGTCAACAAGACCCTGCGCCACCACTACGAACTGATCTGCAAGATGCACGACCAGGGCACCTACTTCTTCGACTACGGCAACAGTTTCCTGAAAGCCGTCTATGATGCTGGCGTACCGGAAATCTGCAAGAACGGTCACGACGAAGTGGACGGCTTCATCTTCCCCTCCTATGTAGAGGACATTCTCGGTCCATGCCTGTTCGACTATGGCTATGGTCCGTTCCGTTGGTGCTGTCTGTCCGGCAAGCCGGAGGACCTCGATGCAACCGATGCTGCCGCAATGGAATGCATCGACCCGAACGCACGCTATCAGGACCGCGATAACTGGATTTGGGTTCGCGACGCTAAAAAGAACAAGCTGGTTGTTGGCACTCAGTGCCGTATCCTGTATCAGGACGCTTACGGCAGAACCAAGATCGCGCTTAAATTTAATGAGATGGTTCGTCAGGGCAAGATCGGCCCTGTTATGCTCGGCCGTGACCACCACGACACCTCCGGCACCGACTCCACCTTCCGTGAGACCTCCAACATCAAGGACGGTTCCAACATCATGGCAGATATGGCGGTTCAGTGCTTTGCAGGAAACTGTGCACGCGGCATGAGCCTGGTTGCTCTGCACAACGGCGGCGGCACCGGCATCGGCAAAGCCATCAACGGTGGCTTCGGCATGGTGCTGGACGGTTCTGCTCGTGTGGATGAGATTCTGAAAGTATCGATGATCTGGGACGTTATGAGCGGTGTTGCACGTCGTTCCTGGGCAAGAAATGAGCACTCGATCGAAACCTGCGTCGAGTTTAACAAGTCCCATCCAGGTCAGTACCATGTCACCCTGCCTTATATTGCAGATGATGAAATCGTAGCGAAGGCAGTCAAGAGCATGACCGGCCATCACGGTGCTTAATTTGTGGGGCTAAAAACAAAAGTTTTCGTCCACCTTTTTCAAAAGGTGGCGGATTCTAAAGGCAGAGCCTTTAGTCGCTCACTGCAGTGAGCGAAACACCTTATCGTCAGGCGCTCATTGGGAGAGCTCGGGATTGAAAAAAGTTTTCAATCTCCTTTTCTGCAAGAGAAAAGGTTCTCGAAAGCCCATTGCCCGCAGAGAGTTCCCCTCAAAAATTATCCGGTGGATGATTTTTGACGGCAGAAACCCGCCCCAATTTTCATCTGCACAACCATGTGCAGATGCGCACTGACGTGCGGCAGCATCGAAACAGCTGCTGTGCCCCTATCGATTTTCTTTTTATATTATTTATGTGCCACAGGGGCGTTGCCCCCGTACCCCTATGAGCTTTTTGAAAAAAGCTCAACCAAAAACTTTTGTTCGCCTCCGGCGCAAAGACGGACAGCTACAAAAGTTTGACAAAAAACTTTATTCACTTTGAAGTTTTATCTTTTACAAAGGAGTCTGATTGTTATGGCAAGAATCATTGAATGTGTACCAAACTGTTCCGAAGGCCGCAACAAAGAAGTCATCGAATACATCGCTGACGCTGTTCGCAGCGTTCCTGGCGTCGCCCTGATGGACTATTCCTCCGATGAAAACCACAACCGCAGCGTGTTCACCATCGTCGGCGACCCTGACCAGATGGCAGAAGCTGCTTTCCGCTTTGCCAAAGCCTGCGTCGAAAAAATCGACATGACCAAACACCACGGCGAACATCCACGCATGGGCGCAGTTGACGTCATCCCGTTTACTCCTGTCAAGGACGTTCCAATGGAGGAATGTATCGAGCTGTCCAAAAAGGTCGGCAAGAGAATCTGGGAGGAGCTGGGCATGCCGGTTACTCTGTATGAGGAATCCGCTACCGCTCCGCACAGAAGAAACCTCGCTGCCATCCGCAAAGGTCAGTTTGAGGCAATGCCGGAAAAACTCAAGGACCCACAGTGGTATCCAGACTACGGCAACCATGAAATCCATCCAACCGCTGGTATCGTTGCCGTCGGCGCACGCTTCCCATTGGTTGCCTTCAACATCAACCTCTCTACCTCCGATGTTGAAATTGCAAACAAGATTGCAAAAACCATCCGCGAATCCTCCGGCGGTATGCGCTGG
>NZ_CALXIN010000103.1 GCF_944388365.1 uncultured Negativibacillus sp.
ATCTCGTCGATGAACATTCCGGTGCTGATTCCGGTCGCCATCGGTGTACTGGCAGGTATCCTGCTGGGCGCCAAGGTCATCAATCTGTGCCTGCGCCGCTACGAGCAGCAGACCTACTTTGCGATTCTGGGACTGATCGCCGGTTCGATTCTGCCAATCTGCCTCAATGCCGGCTACACACCAGGCTTCCAGACGGTGCTGTCGGTGATTACTCTGGTGGCAGGAACTGCCATCGCCTTCTGGATGGGCAAAATGGATGCCTAACATACAAAACCAAAACAAAAAAAGAGGGGATATCCCCTCTTTTTTATTTTGCTCGGTTATTCAGATGCACTAGCTCCTTTTCCCCAGACGCCTGCCGTCGCAGTGACACAGCCACCCACCAGAATCGGCAGATAGAAGGTCAGCAGCCGCCACAGCAGAATTGCCAGACTCAGAAAGCTGCCAGGGAAAAAGATGCGGAAGATGGTGTGAAATCCGATCTCCGCACCTGCTGCCGCTCCTGGCAGCGGGATAAAGGAAGTAAAGTTTAATACAAACGCGCCTGCGCAGATCATCAGCAGCACATCCGCCTTGCCCAATCCAAAGCCGTTAAAGATGCACAGCGGGATGAGGAAAAAGGCGGTCAGCTGCATGGCGGTCAGCGCTGACATCTTCATGATGCCGCACACATCGCGGCGCATCTGGGCAAAGCCCTCGTAAAACTCGCCCAGCTCCTTCTGACAGCGCTGACGGGCTGCCTGTGCTTTGTCCTCTCCGATCAGGTGCAGTTTTTGCAGCAGTGCGATCACGCCGTACAAAAACCGCTCGGTGGGACGGCGGAAAAATCCCAGACACAGCAGCGCCGCGATGACCAGGAGGTTGACTCCAAAGCCCACAAAGGTCAGCCAGCCCACGCTGGAAATCTGGCCGGCAAAGCTCTTAAAGCACCAGACCAGCGTAAACGCCGAATACAGGGTCAGCACAAACTGGTAGACGATAAACTTAATCATCAGCGAGCAGCTTGCAAACGAGAGGGAGACCCCCTTTTTGACCAGATACAGCGCCTGCATCGGCTGGCCGCCGCTGGCAAAAGGGGTGATACAGTTAAAAAACTGTCCCACCATCGTCGCCCGAAAGGTGTCCCACAGCTGCTGTCTGGGAGCAAAGCGGCGCACTGCCAGATGCAGACCCATCGTCTCCAGACCCCAGTAGACCACCATCAGGCCCAGCGCTGCCACCATCCAGACCGGCCGCACTCCGCGCACCAGTTCCCACAGGCTTTGCAGGGTATACTGCCGGCAAAGCCACAGGCACAGCGCCACAAAGGTCACTCCGATAAATACAAGCCCACGCCCGTATTTTTTCTCCTGAACGCTCATCGGGATCCTCCTGCAAACTGAAGCAGTTTTTTGCGGCGTTTGAGCTGCTGTTTGCTCAAACTTTCCTCCAGCATCTCCTGATAAAATGCCTGCCACATCGACAGAACATGTTCCTCACTGTAAAACTCGTTGCCGGCGCGGCTCATCTGCATCGCCTGCTCATAGTAGCCGGCATCCTGAGAAAGTCTGGTCAGCTGCTCAACAAAGCCTTCATTGTCCGAAGCCTTGAGGTAGTATCCGTCCAGAATGATCGGATACAGGTCGAGGTCGCGCAGCAGAATCGGAATGCCACAGCTCATCGCCTCCAGCACGGTCATCGGGAACAGCTCGTCAAAGCTCGGCAGCAGCATTACATCGCCCATGCGGTAGATGTCGGGCATCTTTTCCCGCTCGATCAATCCGGTGAAGGTCAGATTGCTCGGATGGTCGCGCAGCAGCTTTTCGATCTCGCGGCGGCCGTCGCTGATGGCGCCGAAGGCAAAGTCTCCTGCCCAGACAAACTGCATCTGCGGCATACTCTCGGCAAGCTGTGCATACTCCAGCACGCCCTTTCGGGTCTGCAGCTGACCGGCACAGACGACGGTAAATTTGTCCTCACTCAGTCCGTACTGACGGCGCAGCTCCTTTTTCTCCTGTGCATCGGCGGGATAGAACACCTTGCCCGACACATAGTTTGGAATGTAGGTGACCTTCTCCGGATCGATGCCGTAGGCTGCCAGCTTTGGAATAAAGCATGGATTGACGGTGACCAGATGGTCCACACTCTTATAGCACTGAATCAGGTAGGTATAGAACGCTTTGCGGAACAGCTTTGGCAGGCGCAGGCTCTGGTCCACCGTTTCGGGCAGAAAGTGCACCGACGCCACGGTGGTGCCGCGCAGCTTGAGCAGCGGCATCTGCAGGAAAAACTGCGGATTGACGGTGTGGATGTGGGTGACGGTGCCCAACTCCTTGGCATTGACCTTGACATTGAGGCGGCACTGCTCTCCGTCCTTCATGGTAAAGCGCAGTCTGCCTGTCACCAGGCGCAGCTCCTCCTCGTAAGCGGACAGAACGCCCTGTCCCTTGACTGTATCTGCGTGCGACAACATATTCAGCGTAAATTCTTTCATATCATCTGCCCCCTCTGTGTTGACTATAACATGGTGGTTTTGTAGTTTGTCATCTTGTTTTGATAAAATTTCGATGTAATTTTCCAAAGTTGGACAGAATTCCCTTTCCTGGCTCTGCTTACTACAACGATTCTTGCAAACCAAATACTACAAGACAACAATCATTTCACACATTCCTTAAAATTTCTTTACATTTATCAAAAAGAGGACAGTCTGCGACACTCCAAAACAAAAACCTCCCTTTTGCCGGATGGTTCGGCAAAAGGGAGGTTTATTTACTGTTATTCTTCGTCGAGCTGGGTAACCTGATAGCACAGGGTCATCAGGCTGTCGCCCAGATGGACGTTTTCGACTGCAATCGGAGTGTCGCTGTCGCGGTGACGCAGTCCCAGGTCGTAGTGGGAGAAGTTCCAGAATCCGCGCACGCCGTAGCTGATGAGGCGATCGCCCAGATCCTCGACCACTTCCTTTGGCAGGCACAGGATGGCTGCATCCGGTTTTACCTCCTTGCAGAAGCTCTCCAGTGTGCTCTCGGACATGATTTCAACGCCGTGAATCTTCTGTCCGATCAGTTTTGGGTTCTGGTCAAAGATGCCCACCAGCTGGAAACCCTTTGCTTCAAACGAGAGGTGTTTGACCAGTGCCATACCCAGATTGCCTGCGCCCAGCAGGATGATTTTGAGATTTTTGTCCAGTCCCAGGATTTTACCAATTTCTTCGTAAAGTGCATCCACATTGTAGCCGTAGCCCTGCTGACCAAATCCGCCGAAGCAGTTGAGGTCCTGACGAATCTGCGAGGCGGTCAGGCTCATCAGCTCTGCCAGCTCCCGCGAGGAGATGCGGTGAACTCCCTTTTGCAGAAGATCATATAAAAATCTGTGATACCTCGGCAACCTGCGGATTACAGAAACCGAAACGCCCTCATATCTTGCCATATCTATCTATCCCTGTCCTTTCTACTCTACCAGCCTTGCAAGGATGCTCACACAAACCGCCTGATTTCCGCAAACTGATGCGATAAATAATTCAATCATACTGATTTATTTTATTCCTCTGTCCCTCTTTTGTCAATGTAAAAAAGAGGTTTGTGTGTACTTTGACGGCAATTTTTTTACCCGGATTTTATAATCTCCTGTAACTTTCCTTTGAGGACATACTTTGTTCATAAATATAGTTTATAATGGGAAGTAACAGGAGGCGAACCCATCGCTTTTTCGTGCAAATTGCTGGGTTCTTTGCTTCCGCTTCGACTCATAGTATCTTCACATAATATACATTACCAACGCTGAATAGGATGGATAAACATGGATATGAAAAAAACTCAACTGACCACTTCCTCCAAGAGCACCGCTGTACTGGTCACCAACCAGTTTCAGTGTGAACGCCTGATTCAAGCAGGTCGGAGCGTTGCCGACATCTCCAAAACCGATTTAATCGTGTTGAATGTACAGAGCAACGAATATCCGGCAAATCCCGAGGCGATTCAGTACCTATTTAATATTTCCACACAAAACGGCGCCATGATGAACGTCATGTATGCGCAGGACACCTTCAAGACCATCGTCCAGTACATCAAGGACAACAAGACCGCCTATGTTGTCACCGGTATGCCGCAGACCAAAAACTCGATTCTGCACCGCATCTGGAAAAAATTTGCACATGTCACCTTTTTCACCGTGGATGAAAACGGCACCCTGCATGAGGTGACCGACAAGAGCGTCTACCAAAAAACCGCTTCCCTGTAAACGGGTCGCGCAAGGAAAGGGGGCTTTTTTGTGAACATGAACATTACCTCCCAGCAGGATGAAGCAACCATCCTGTGGCAGACGTTTTCCCTGCCATCCTCCTGCGAAGGGGAAACACTTTTCTGCCGATTGGCCCAACCCAAATCCGCGCTGCGCGGTATCGTGCAGATTTCCCACGGCATGTGCGAGCACATCGACCGTTATCTGCCGTTCTTTCGCTTTCTAGCTTCGGAGGGCTTTGTTGTCTGCGGCAACGACCATCTTGGTCACGGAAAAAGCTGTCAGGACAGCGCCCATCTGGGCTACTTTGCCCCCGAAAAAGGCTATCAGTATCTGATCGAGGACCTGCACCGCATCACCCTGCAATTACAGCAGCGTTATCCTGATCTTCCCGTGTTTCTGTTCGGACACAGCATGGGATCGATGATCGCACGGCTATACCTGTCCAAATATTCTTCCCTGCTGCGCGGCGTCGTGCTGTGCGGCACTGCCGGACCCAATCCTGCCTCCAAGGCCGGAATGCTGCTATGCCGCAAAATCATCGCTTCCAAGGGACCGATGGCACATTCTGTCCAGCTGTACAAGCTGATCTTTGGTTCATACAACCGCCGCTACGACCATCCCAAGACCGAATTTGCATGGCTGAGCCGCGACGATGAGATGGTCAACGCCTACATTGCCGACCCGCTGTGCGGTTTTGAGTTCACCGCCTCGGCCTATCTGGACCTGCTGTGTCTGCAATACTACTGCAACACCCGTCTATGGTACAAGACGCTGGACCAGAACCTGCCGATGCTGATGATTTCGGGCAGCATGGACCCTGTGGGCAACTACGGCAAGGGCATTATGCAGATTGAGCGCCAACTGACCAAGGCCAGCATCCATGACCTGACGGTCTGGCTGTATCCGCAGGCGCGGCACGAGCTGCTCAACGAAACCAACCGCGACGAAGTGATGCGGGACGTGCTATCGTGGTTTGCGCTGCATTTATAATTTGACTCTAAACAGGGGAGGAAACTCCCCTGTTTTCTTTTGCCCAAAGTTCGAGTGCGGAAATCGTGTTTGCAGGTTGATTCCTGCAGGAACCGTGCGGGCTTACGCAGCCCGCGCCTGCGGAAACTTTCTTATGTGAAGAAAGTTTCACAAAGAGCACACAAGGAACCTCCTGGTTCCTTGACCTCCAGCTAAGGGGGTCAGGCATGATCCCCTTTGATCCCCCACTGTATCAGCAGTAAGTACGCTCGACAAAAGCACTCTGCTGCCCGAAGTGGTAGGTGCAATACCTGACATTTGCTTGCTGGCGGAGCAGACAGGGGGAGAGAACTTCGCTATGCGAAGTTCCCGAGGGGAGTAACTTTTCTGCAGAAAAGTTCGGAGAATGGGCTTTGCCCATTCTCGGGACCGCACACAAAAAAGCAGGACAACGCAGGAAACAGAGGTGCGGTCTTGCCCCTCCAGAGGTGTTTCCAAAGAGGACACTTCCTCTTTGGCACGCCTTTGATTACTTTCCTCGTGAAAGGAAAGTAATCGCAGTGCAGGCTGCGTAAGCCTGCAAATCGACTTTGTAGGGTAGTCCCTACAAGAACATTGCGGGTCTACGCGACCCGCACCCGCGCCTACTTTCTTGTGAAAAGAAAGTAGGCAAAGATTCAGTTGGGACCTCTTGGTCCCAACACCCCCAACGAAAGGGGCAAGCCCCTTTTGAAACCCCGCTGTATCGGCAGCAAGTGATTA
>NZ_CALXIN010000104.1 GCF_944388365.1 uncultured Negativibacillus sp.
TACCGCCGCCGAGCATCTTGGAGATGATAAAGGTGGAGATGGCCGGCACAAACACCATGGTGATGCCGGTGCTGACGCCTGGAAGGCTCAGCGGAATGACCACCCGCGCCATCACCTGGAAGGGATTGCCGCCCAGGTCCTGTGCAGCTTCGATGACATCGTTGCCGATTTTGCACATGGTGGTGTAGATCGGCAGAATCATAAACGGAATATAGTTATAGACCATGCCCAGAATGACTGCACCCTGGGTGTTGATCATCTGCAGCGGGCCGATGCCAAACAGCCCTAAGAACTTATTGATAAGGCCGTTATTTTCCAGAATGGTCATCCATGCATAGGTGCGCAGCAGAAAGTTCATCCACATCGGCAGCATGACCATGATAAACAGAGTCTGCTTCTGGAAGCCCTGTTTTCTGGACAGAATGTAGGCAAGCGGATAGGCAATCAGCACACACAGCACCGTTGCAATGGCTGCCAGCTTGATGGAGCGCAGCAGCACACTCATGTACTCGCCGCCGCGGGCGATATTTTCCAGTGTAAACTGGCCATCGGAGTTGGTCAGCGCAAAATAGACCACCATTCCCAGCGGGATGACGATGAATGCCGCCATCCACAGCACATAGGGAATGCTGGGCAGTGTGGACCAACCTCCGTTTTTGGTTTCGGAGCGTTTTTTCATCCGATTACACCTCCATCTTCTTCATGATGTGGATGTCCTCGGGACGGACATTCATGCCGATATGGGCGCCGACCGGCTGGCTCTGGGTGGAGTGAATCAGCCACTTATAGCCATGTGCATCGACGGTGATCTCATAATGAACGCCCTTGAAGATGACCGACTCGACCTCACCGCTGATCGGAGAGGTTTCGTAGTCGCCGACGATGATGTCCTCAGGACGGATAACGACGTCGACGCGCTCGTTTTCGGCAAAGCCCTTGTCCACGCACTTAAATGCCTGTCCGGCAAACTCGACCTCGAAGTCCTCGTACATAACGCCGTCGATGATGTTGCTCTCACCGATGAAGTCCGCAACGAAAGCGTTCTTCGGCTCGTTGTAGATGTCCTGCGGCGTACCGATCTGCTGAATCTCGCCATCCTTCATGACCACCACGCGGTCGGACATGGTCAGTGCCTCCTCCTGGTCGTGGGTGACGTAGATAAAGGTGATCTTCAGCGATTTCTGGATGCGCATCAGCTCGGTCTGCATCTCTTTTCTCAGTTTCAGGTCGAGTGCGCCCAGCGGCTCGTCGAGCAGCAGCACCTTCGGCTCGTTGACCAGCGCGCGGGCAATCGCTACACGCTGCTGCTGACCGCCGGAAAGCTGGTTGATATTGCGGTTCTCAAAGCCGACCAGACCCACCATCTTGAGCATCTCGCGCACCTTCTGGGTGATCTGCTTTTTGTCCATCTTTTTGATGTTCAGTCCAAACGCCACGTTATCAAAAACGTTCAAATGCGGGAACAGCGCGTAACGCTGGAACACCGTGTTGACGTTGCGTTTGTACGGCGGCACGCCGTTGATCTTTTTGCCGTCGAAGAAGATATCTCCCTCGTTTGGCTCGACAAAGCCGCCGATAATGCGCAGAGTGGTTGTCTTGCCGCAGCCCGATGGGCCGAGGAAGGTGACAAACTCCTCGTCGTGGATGTCCAGATTGATGCCCTTGAGCACCCGCTGACCGTCAAATTCCACCACCACATTTTTCAGGCTGATCAAAATATTTTCTTTCATCTGCTCAAAATCCCCCTTTTCCCAAATCGCTCCCCAGTGGCTGCCATATGCTGTCAGACACTGTCCTGAATCTCAGAGAATCTATTGACATTTTCACAATTTATTAAAATATCATATACACTATAACCACAATCCGACAGGAAGTCAATAAGATTCGTGATTTTTCCGAAAAAATCATCATTTTTCATCATTTTTTGCATCTGCCCGCTTTTTTTACGGTGAAACTATCTCTATCCTTTGTTTTTCTCGATTTTTCACATCCTTTGCGCAGATTTTACACACCTCTCCCTGCATCCCAAAAGAGGTCGGATGCTTCCTTCCTCATTGTTATACATGATATACGCTTTTATGCGAAAAAAGAGGACGGGGAATCCCCCGTCCTCTTTTCGATTGGTTCTCAAACTGCCACTATAAGTCCTTCCAGACAATACTTTCGGCGATCTGTTCTGCCAATGCCTGCTCGGTTCCTTCGGCAAACTGGATGCCGATGTAAGCCTTGCGCTCTTTGTCGTAGGAAACGATGCCAGGCACCTCGATACTCTCTGCTCCTGCCGCCGATGTTCCCTCTGCCAGCTCCTCTTGATTCTGATAGCAGACGGTTGCAAGGGCAGTTTCTCCGTTTTCCCAGCTGATCAGCGGCTGATACGGGTCAAGGTTCCAAAAATAGATGCTACCCAACCGGATACCCGCATAGACCACCTGATAGTACTGTTCCGCTGGCACTCCCTCGGCATCCTCGTAGATATTAAAACCGATGGTCGCCATCTGCTGCCCGTCCTTTACAAGAAGCAGCTGGTTAAACAGCGGGATGGTCGTGTCGATCTGCTGCTCACTGGGCTTCTCCACCGTCCAGCCCTGAGGCAGCTGCATCTGCACCGAAAACGGCTCGGTGGCATAAATATCGGCGTTATCCCCGTTTTTGCCCTCCTGATAGGCTGGGAAGGTGATGGTGGTGGGCTCTGCTTCCTCCTCTGGAAGATCCGCTTCTTCTGTCTCCACACCTTGCTGACAGTCCGCTTCTTCCAGCTCTGTCTCCGGCGGCTGCTCGGGTGCTACATTCCAATGCTCATTTCTCTGACTGCTGCATCCGCCTAATACCATCATCGCTGCCAAAAGCAGTGCAAAACATCCTGCTCCTTTTGTCCGCATGCTCTTTCCTCCTTATTTTACCGGCACAAAAATGCCGCCCATTCCCGTTCTTCCTCCTGCCAATGCTGCTGCCAGTAGAGCAGCCGATCCAGATACTGCGCTGCCCGCTGTTCGACCGGCACACGGCACTCCTCCAATCCATAGCGGTCGACCAGTGCGGTCAGTTCATACATCGGCAATCCTAGCGCATGACCCACCGTATGAACCGTCCCGCATCCCTGTCCTACCGCATGACACAGCGCGATGTCCGCAGGGTCGCTCAGCTCCTTCGCCACGGCGTGTGCCTGCAAAATCGCCTGCTTGGCCTGCGGCATCTTCACCTTGCCTTGTGCCCACAGAGTGGACAGTTCCACCGCCTGCATCGGGCGCTGCTCCTGCGGATAGCGAAGAGCAAGCTCCTCCGCTACCCGCCGCGCCTGTTCGAGCGCCCACAGCACCATTGCCCGCCGCTGCTGTCCCTGTATCAGCATCGACAATTCACACAAGATAGTACTGTCCTTGGAAAACAAAATCTGATTCTTCCTCTTTTTATGCTGGCAGACTTCTTCCATCCAGTCCATGCCCTCGCCACCTCTCCGACAAAGTTGATACTATCTTTAGGATAGCACACTTATCCCTGCTCTGCAATCGGTTTTATGGCACAACAGCTTTGTTCAGACTGCACCATTTACAACGAATCATTCTGTGCCATTTCAGGGAAATAGGAAAAATTCCCTTGTCCCGATTGACAACTTGGCGATTTTTCCCTAATATTATTTGTATACTAATTATTTGTGTTTTAACTTAAATAAAATGAGGTGTTTGGATGGACCAGAGCTTTCACTACCTGCTGACAGCCTGTCAGGGATTATTTCAGCGCAAAGTCATGACCGCATTAAGCGGCACGGGATTGACTGTCGGACAGCCAAAGGTACTGGACTTTTTGGGGCTGCACGACGGCAGCGTCCAGAAACGGATCGCAGCGGGCTGCCAGATCGACCCAGCGACGTTGAGCGGACTGCTGAGCCGCATGGAGGAAAAAGGACTGATCGAACGGCGGAGCGAAAACGGCGACCGGCGTTCGCTGCACGTCTACCTGACCGAGCTGGGCTGGGAAAAGCAGCGGGAGGTACACCGCACCCTGGTACAGCAGGAGGAGGAGCTGCTGAGCGACCTCAGTGAGGAACAGCGAAAGCAGCTGAGCGAACTATTGCTGTCCCTGTGCGGCAAAATGTGTGATTTGGAGGTACTGCAATGAGCAAACAAGAACTGGCAAAACGTTATCTTTTCTTTGTAGCGGGATTGTTCGTCAACTCGCTTGGCATCAGTTTGATTATCAAGGCGGAGATGGGAACCTCTCCCATTTCCAGCATTCCCTATACGCTGAGCATCGGCTTTGCGCCGTCGCTGGGCATGTTCGCCCTGTTTTACAGCCTGCTGCTGATCTGTTTACAGCTGGTAATCCTGCGCTCCCGCTTTCCAAAGGAATACTGGCTGCAGATTCCGGTCTCACTGGGCTTTTCCTGCTTTATTGACCTGACCATGGGAATGCTCGACTTTCTCAATCCGCAGGGCTATCTGTGGCAGCTGGTATCGCTGTTGATCGGCTGCGTGGTTCTGGGAGTAGGTGTATTCATGGAGATGGCAGCCAACGTAGTCATGCTGCCAGGCGAATGCACCGTTCAGGCGATCTCCTCCACTCTGCACACCGATTTTGGCAAAAGCAAGGTGGCTGTGGACATGACGATGGCATTGGTTGCCGCAGTACTGGGACTGGTGATGTATCAGGAGCTGGCAGGCGTGCGGGAAGGCACCTTTATCTCGGCGCTGCTGGTCGGTTTTCTGGCGCGCACCTTCCAGCGTCTGATCGGCCCACAGGTACAGGCTATTTTCTAAAACGACATCTTCTTCTTTTTCTTTATTTTTTCCTTTCTCAAAACAACCCCCGACCTCTCTTCCGCATGGAAGGGAGGTCGGGGGTTGTTTTTGGGAAATGGGTATTTGAGGGAAGAAAAGGACCTCCTTCTAACAGGGAGGTTCTTTTTTAACAAACTTACAACATGACTGGTACGTTTAGTGTGCATTTCTTTTTGCAGTATTTAAGGAAGCGGCCAAAAGTTTTTTCAGTTCGATACATCGCTCCAGGATTTCACTTTCATGATAATATCCGCTTTCAATCAGCAGCTCCAGCCAATATTCACTCTCGGAACATTCTTTTAACGCAATTTGAAGCTTGGCGATAAAATCTGCTCTTCCGTGAGCGTAGAAAGCCTCCCGAATATTGGCTCCTATACTTGTGCCTGAACGAATTAGTTGATTGGTCAACACAGATTCTTTCTTATTGGCTTTGATAAAATTACATACTCTGATAATTTCCAATGCAAAGGCTTTGGATTTCTCCATCAACGGACTGGACATCGCATCGCCCCTTTTTCACTTCTTCACTATTCACTATTCTCTATTCACTTCCAAAAATCGACTCCATCGAAGAAAGTGAAAAGTGAAGAGTGAAGATGGAATAAGTAAAAATCGACAAGCCCCTAACAGGACTTGTCGATTTTTGGTCGGAGTGGCGGGACTTGGTCTCGCCGCCGAGCGGCTCGGTCAGCCACGGCTCTGACGTGCCACTGGCACGTCATTCACTACCGTGCCCTTCAAGCCCACCACTCGCAAAGATGAAAAAAAAGATCTCATCCTTTAGGATGAGATCTTTTTTTGGTACGAGTGGCGATACAGAACTTTTTGAAAAACCCAGTAATATCAATGGTTTTCGGGCATCCGAACAGAAAAATATCTTGTATATCCCCCCACATTAGGGCGGCTGTTTTGAAGCAGCCGCCCTTTTTCTACCCCTAAATCCAGTGTGCGTTTTAGGGTGGAAAATCCCCTGTTTTTTCGCCTTTGGGCGGCGCAAGCGAGGCCACCTATATCCTTTCCCTCATGGGAGGCCGGGCGGTGATACAGGGGCGCAAAACCACCAAAACGAACACTTTTCAAAACCAACGGAAGGAGGTATCCAACATGGC
>NZ_CALXIN010000105.1 GCF_944388365.1 uncultured Negativibacillus sp.
AATACAGCACCGAGAGGCTGAAAAGGGCATTGGCAATACTTTAGCAGAACTTGTGCCCTTCCCTGCCCTTTTTGACAGTGGAAGGGCTTTTGTTTTGCCAAAACTTATTTTCGGGAGGTCATTTTATGCGTCACTTAATCGATCCTATGGATTTAACCGTCGAAGAAATCGACCAGCTGCTCCAGGTGGGCGATGACATCATCAAAAACCCGCAAAAATATGCCGAGGTTTGCAAAGGCAAAAAGCTGGCAACCCTCTTCTATGAACCAAGCACCCGCACAAGACTCAGCTTTGAGTCGGCAATGCTGGAGCTGGGCGGCTCTGTCATTGGATTCTCCTCCGCAGACTCCTCCTCCGCTGCCAAAGGCGAAAGCGTTGCGGATACCATCCGCGTTATCGCCGGATATGCGGACATCGCTGCTATGCGCCATCCAAAGGAAGGCGCTCCAATGGTCGCTGCAATGAACTCCCCAATCCCAGTTATCAATGCCGGTGACGGCGGTCACCAGCATCCAACCCAGACGCTGACCGACCTGATGACCATTCATCAGCTCAAAGGCAGAGTAGACCACATGACCGTCGGTCTGTGCGGCGACCTGAAGTTCGGACGCACCGTTCATTCGCTCATCACTGCTCTCTCCCGCTACGAGGGCATCCGCTTTGTACTGATCTCCCCAGAGGAGCTGAAGGTTCCAACCTACGTCAAAGAGGAAATCCTGGACAAGAAACACATCCCATACACCGAGGTTCAGAGCCTGGACGATGCAATGCCGGAGCTGGACATCCTGTATATGACCCGCGTACAGCGCGAACGCTTTGCAAGCGAGGAAGAATATCTGCGCCTGAAGGATTGCTACATCCTCACTCCGGACAAGCTGGAGAGCGCAAAACCGGATATGTGCATCCTGCATCCACTGCCGCGCGTCAACGAGATTTCGGTCGCTGTGGACAAGGATCCTCGCGCTGCTTACTTCAAACAGGTATTCTTCGGCAAGATCATCCGCATGGCGCTCATCATGAAGCTGCTGGGTGTGACACCGGCTCCATTCAACAAGGAACTGCCTGCTCCACAGAAGGACGAGAGCGAACCTGTTGTCGGCAAGCTGTGCTGCCAGAATCCACGCTGCATCACCACCATCGAACAGGAACTGCCACATGCATTCCGTCTGGTGGACGAAACGGCCAAGGCCTGGCGCGGCATCTACCGCGAAGCACAGATTCAGGAATAAGCAAAACTGGCAGAGGCTGGAAAGAATCTTCTTTCCAGCCTCTTTTTATTTTTAGATATTCCGATAGATTTACAGATACAAAAGAGGAGAAAGCAGATTGCTTTCTCCTTTTTATAACAGAAACTATTTGTTCAGTGTAGCAACACCTTCGCGGATACGTTTTACAGCTTCCTCAACATAAGCGCGTGGGCAAGCCATATTTGCACGTACAAAACCGGAGCCTTCCGGACCAAAGAAGGTGCCTGCATTGAATGCCAGATGGCATTTCTCTTTGAAGAATGCAGTCAGCTCATCGTCGGTCATGTTCAGTCCACGGCAGTCAACCCATGCAAGGTAGGTGCCTTCTGGATCCCACATCTTGAGCGGTGCAATCGAGTTGATCTCTTTTGCAAAGTAGTGCATGTTGTTCTGGATGTAAACATTCAGCTCATCCAGCCACTGGTCGCACTGGGTGTATGCAGCGATGACAACCGAGTCAACAAATGCGTTTGCGCTGCCGACATGCAGGTTGCCCAGCAGAGTTTTGAATTTATTGCGCAGCTCTTCGTCCTTGATGATGATGTTGGATGCCTGCAGACCTGCCAGGTTAAAGGTCTTGCTTGGTGCGGTGCACAGGATGGTCTTGTCAGCCATTTCTGGGCAAACGTTGGTGAATACATGATGCTCTTTGAATACGAGGTCATTGTGGATTTCATCAGCGATCAGATAGAGATTGTGTTTCATGCAGAAATCTCCGATGCCTTTGAGCTCTTCCACGGTCCAAACACGGCCAACTGGGTTGTGTGGGCTGCACAGCATGAATGCCTTGGTGTTTGGAGTGATGCGTTTTTCCATGTCGTCAAAGTCGATGGTGTAGTAACCATCTTTGTTGACCAGTGGGCTTTCGATCAGCTTTCTGCCGCAAGCGGTGGTAGCTCCACGGAATGGACCGTAAACAGGAGAAAGGATCATAACTTCTTCTCCTGGCTCGGTAACAGCCTGTACGCCCAGAGTCAGTGCGATAACAACGCCTGGAGTAAAGACGATCCAGTCTTTTTCAATCTCAAAGTTGTGGCGGCGTTTCATCCAGTCGATCACAGCCTGATAGTACTGTTCGCTGAGTTTGCTGTATGCATAAACATGATGGTTTGCACGTTTTACAAATGCCTCATAGATTGGAGCTGGTGCTTCAAAGTCCATATCGGCAATCCACATAGGAAGCATCTCGTCCTGATTTGCATAAACATCCCACTTGACACATTCGCTGCCTTTGCGGTCATACTTTTTGTCAAAATCGTACATAGTTAACATCCTCCCACCTGGCAAAAAACTGATCGTTTTCATAACCTATCAGCAATCTGCAAAATTTTTTTTGGATTTCCTTGGAAATCCTGTTGAATTTATTCTTGACATAAAAAGTATAATCCTTATTTCATGGAATGTCAACTACCCGAAATCACAAGAGAAATCTTATATTTTTGTACATATTATTGAAGTACGGTAGTAAAAAGTAAGCATGATGTTGAAATTCCTTCCTGAATGCGCTATACTGTAAGAAAACAACACAGACAAAACTTTGACAATCATTTACACTAAAGGAGAGGGCAGCATTGGTTGAGATCGGCGCAGTACAAGGACGTTTTCAGGGATTACATCTGGGACACATGGAGTTTTTGCTTGAGGCAAAAAAGAGATGTCAGTTTTTAATCATCGGGATCACCAATTATGACATCCATTCCCAATATATCAGCGACGATGCCAAGCTCAACCGCTTTCGTTCGGCCTCCAATCCCTTCACCTTCTTTGAGCGGATGATGATGATTACCGCCAGCATGGTGGAAGCGGGCATTCCGCGGGATCAGTTTACAGTGGTTCCCTTCCCGATCGAGGCGCCGGAGCGAATTCCTAACTTTGTTCCGGACGAGGTCACCTTTTTCCAGACCATCTATGACCAATGGGGACGCCAGAAGGTGGAATCCCTTCAGAAGATGGGCTATCGCGTAGAGGTCATGTGGGAGCGCACCGACGCCGATCGTCTGACCAGCGGCACCGAGATCCGTCAGCTGATGCACGACGGCGGCGACTGGGAATCGCTGGTTCCGCCGGCAGCCGCAGATTATATCCATCGCCACGGACTTTGGCAGCGTCTGCAAGATTAAAGATGTTTCACAACAAAAACAGCTCTGTTCGGCTTTCACCGAACAGAGCTGTTTTTTCAGGAAGGATTCTCGGTTTAAGTACACGCCGCTGCCAAGCAGCGGCGCTGTTTTTGTATGGGATCAGTGACAAAAACGAGTGGTGCAGCGAACATGATTGTAGCCAATGTTTCCGGTTCTGGAACAACCTGTGCTGCCGGTGCAGCCACAGCCGGACGTACCGGAGGAGGCAGTACAGCAGCTCGATCCGCTCTGGGTGCTCGGGCAGGAACAGCAGCACTTTTTGCAGCAGCAACAACAGCAGCAGTTGCAGTTGCTCGAGCTATCCTCTTCCTCTTCTTCTACATAAACAGGGATGCTGACGTAGTATGGATAGTTAGGATAAGCGGATGTGAGCCGATATCCGGACGGGAAGAAGTCGGAAAGCGACTGGCTGGATGTCTGTGAAGACTGATTACAAGAATTGCAGCAATGCATAATAAGAATCCTCCTTACAGGAAGGGGTTTGGATTTCGCCCCTTCCATGAGCATTCTATGCAGCTGACTTTCCGGTTGTGATTATCCTCGCAGCGTCGCTTTGAGCCGATGCGGACAGGTCAGCAGCTGCAGCGCCTGCAAAATGTTGGAAACCAGCACATCCGCCTGCAAAGCTGCCTGCACACAGGTTCCCTCCTCTCCGATGACGGCGATGGACAGTGCGCTGGCTGCGAACATCTTGCGGTCGTTGCGTCCGTTGCCGATGCTGGCTGTCTGCTGTGCGCCCAGCTTGATGACCAGCTCCATCTTGTTGTCGGCGACGGTGGCGCTGTCGTAGACCATCACCTGCACCGGCAGCGAAGCACACTCCCGTTTGACGGTGCCGTTGGTGTCGGCAGTGATGACATAGAGGTTCATTCCCTGTTCGTGCAGCTGACCAAGCAGCGGTGCGACGCCTTCGATGAGCTTGCCATCGGTGACGATGGTTCCGTTAAAATCCAGCACCAGATTGTTGATCTCGAAGTCTCCCCAACCAGGGATTGAAAATTTGGGCATAGTTGTGTCTCCTCTCAGAAAAAGGTTCCAAAGAAATCCTGCGGCATTTTACTGCCTTTTAGTTTATCATATTTTTTTCTGTCCTGCAATTGACATTTTGCTTTGAACGTGCTAAACTGTCCTCGATAGCTCGGAGGAAAGCTGTTTAATATAAGCGGTGCAGTTTTGCCGGATAAGAGATGACGCTGCGTTCATCTCTTATCCGGCTTTTTTGTTGCTGCAAACATCTTTCCCGAAAAATGTTTTTTGCAGGAGTGATACGATGTCAAAACTTTCCGCACAAAATCTGACCGAAGGCAGCATCACCAAAACATTGCTGGTGTTTGCTGTGCCCTATCTGTTTGCCAACCTGATTCAGGCGATGTATGGCGCCGTGGATATGATCGTGGTAGGCTGGTTTGCCAATGCTGCCGGCATTTCGGCAGTGTCGGTCGGCAGCCAGGTGATGCAGATTCTGACCAGCATGGTTGCCGGACTGACGATGGGCAGCACCATCCTGATCGCCCAATATTCCGGCGCATGCTGTGAACAGGAGACACAGCGCACCATCGGCACCACGCTGACGCTGTTTGCCCTGCTGGCTGCCGTCTTTACCGTTTTGCTGTTTATCCTGGCGCCGAACGTACTGCAGTGGCTGCAAACACCGGTCGAAGCCTTCGACGCTGCACTGGACTATGTCCGCATCTGCTCGTGCGGAACACTGTTCATCTTTGGTTACAATGCAATCAGTGCCATTCTGCGCGGACTTGGCGATTCCAAAAATCCGCTGAAATTTGTCATTATCGCCTGTGTGTGCAATGTTGTGCTCGACCTGCTCTTTGTCGGCGGATTTGGAATGGGTGCCGGCGGTGCTGCTCTGGCTACCATTCTTTCCCAGGGAATCAGCATGATTCTTGCCATCCTCTTTCTGAGCAAAAGCGACTTTATCTTCACCTTTTCGCTGCACAATTTCCGCATCGACCCGGAACAGGTGCTGCGTCTGCTCCGGTTGGGACTGCCTGTTTCGCTGCAGGAAACGATGGTCAGCTTCTCTTTTCTCATCATCAACGCCATTGTCAATTCGCTGGGTGTCGTCGCTTCGGCAGCCGTCGGCATCTGCTCCAAATTTGAAAGCTTTGCAATGCTCCCTGCCAACGCCTTTTCCAGCGCGATTGCTTCCATGTCGGCGCAGAACATGGGCGCCCAGAAACCTCAGCGCGCCAAATGCTGCATGTGGACAGGCATCGGATTTGCTTTTGCCTGTTCGCTGGTTTTCTTTTTGTGGGTGCAGCTGCTGCCGCAGACTGCTTTGGCATTGTTTAAGGCGGATGCAGACGTCACAGCAGCCGGCATTGAGTATCTGCGAACCTTCAGCTTTGATTTCATGTTCGTATCCTTCTATTTTTGCATGAACGGCTTTCTCAACGGTTGTGGGCGCACTGGCTTCAGCATGGTAAACGGTGTTGCTGCTACCTTTTTTG
>NZ_CALXIN010000106.1 GCF_944388365.1 uncultured Negativibacillus sp.
TGCGTAGGAAAATACTCCCTCGGGAACTTTGCTCCGCAAAGTTCTCTCCCCCTGTCTGCTCCGGCAGCGGGAGAATGTTAGGCCTCTCCCGTGCTACTTCGGGTAGCAGGTAGGTATGTCGAGTGCTGCTTCTACCGACACAGAGGGGTTTCAAAAGGGGCTTGCCCCTTTCGTGAAGTTTTTCAAACTTCTGAATTCCAAAAACCAGAAGGTTTTTGGTGTGCTCTTTGTGAAACTTTCTTCACACAAGAAAGTTTCCGCAGGTGCGGGCTGCGCAAGCCCGCAAAAGGATATTGCAGGGACTACCCTGCAAAGACAACCGCAGGTGTGGGCTGCTCAAGCCCGCAAAAGGATATTGCAGGAACTGCCCTGCAATGAGAGAAGGGTATTACAGGGAATTCCCTGTAAAAATAAGAAAAATGCGACTTTGGGTCTTGCCAAACCTTCGAAAATATGATACAGTATAGAAGAAGTGTAGAGGGAAATTGCTCTGCGGCCTGCTTGTGGACGTGGAACCTCCCTTCGTGTTCGTAAACTGTTGTAAGCAAAGAGTGGGGTCACCCGCTCTTTTATTTTGTTAAGCGGTAAAAAACCGTATTTCGGGAAAGGAAGGGAAGCCTTTGGCAACATCGAAAAAACCAAACACCGTGGAACTGGTCACCACTCTGGCAAAACCGGTGGTGGAACAAATGGGACTGCAGCTGTGGGACGTCCGCTTTGAAAAAGAGGGCGCTTCGTGGTACCTGCGCATCTTTATTGATAAGGAGGGCGGCGTTACCATCGACGACTGCGAAAACTTCAGCCGTACCTTTGATGATATCCTCGACGAGGCTGATCCAATCAGCCAGTCGTACTACTTTGAGGTCTCCTCGCCAGGCATCGGCAGGGATCTGGTGCGCCCGTGGCATTTCCAGCGGTATTTGGGACAGCAGGTGGAAGTCAAGCTGATCCGCCCGATGCAGCTGGAAAACGGCAGCTCGGTGCGCGAATTTGTCGGCGAACTGACTGCATGCGACGATCCGACCATCACGGTCAAGCTGGAGGATGGGGAACATACCTTCCCGAAAAAGGATGCGGCATATATTCGCCTTTATGAGGAAATCGACTGGAAAGCCGCAAAAATCTAAGGGTCAAATCCCTTTTTATGGAGTTAATAACAGGAGGCAGCAAACGTGAACAACGTCATCAACAGTGAATTTTTTGAAGCATTGACTTCACTGGAAAAGGAACGCGGCATTCCCGCATCCTACCTGATCGAAAAGATCAGCAACGCAATCGCAATCGCTATCAAGCGCGATATGGGCGGCAGCGATAATACCATCGTCGAGATCGACCCCGTTAAGAACCGCTTTTATGTGGCGGTCCGCAAAAACGTCGTAGAAGAGGTCACCGACCCTGAAACCGAAATCACTCTGGCAGATGCAACCAAGTACAGCAAGGTTGCACACATCGGCGGCGTGATCGAAATTCCGCTGGAAACCAAACAGTTTGGCCGTATCGCTGCACAGTCTGCGAAGCATGTAATCCGTCAGGGTATCAGCGAGGCGGAAAAAGGCCAGCTGGTACAGAAGTATCAGGATAAAAAATATGAGATCATCTCGGTGCCGATTCTCAAGATCGACGAGGTCAAGGGCAATGCTACCGTTGAGATCGACAAGACCGAAGCAATCCTGCCAAAGAGCGAGCAGGTACCAGGCGAAGAGCTGCAGGAAGGCCAGCGCGTGATGGTTTACGTCGTCGATGTACTCACCAGCGGCAAAAATCCGAAGCTGATGCTCTCCAGAACCCACCCAGGTCTGATTAAACGCCTGTTTGAGATGCATACTCCTGAAATCAAGGATGGCACCGTCGAAATCAAGGCAGTTTCCCGTGAGGCCGGCTCCCGCACCAAGATCGCAGTCTGGAGCAAGGATGAAAACGTCGACGCAGTCGGCGCCTGCATCGGTCCAAAGGGCACCCGTGTCTCCGCGATCGTCGAGGAGCTGGGCGGCGAGAAGATCGACGTCATCAAATACAGCGAAAAACCGGAAGAACTTATCGCAGCAGCACTCTCTCCGGCAGAGGTTACCAAGGTGCTGATCGACCCGACCGGCGCAAAAGCCTGCAAGGTCATCGTACCGGACAGCCAGCTGTCGCTTGCCATCGGCAATAAAGGACAGAACGTTCGTCTGGCAGCAAGACTGACCGGATGGAAGATCGACATCGGTCCGGAAAGCCAGGCACAGCAGATCATCGACGAGGTTGAGCAGCTGCGTGCGCAGACAGAAGCAGCCATCGACAAAGCGGTGGACGATCTGTTTGCTGAGGATGAAGAAGAGTAACTGTCAGTCCGAAAGGAGGCAAACCTGTTGCCTGTCAAAAAAGTGCCGGTGCGGATGTGCACCGGATGCCGTGAGCATAAACCCAAAAAGGAACTGATCCGCGTGGTGCGCTCGCCGGAAGGGGAGATCAGCATCGACGCCACCGGCAAAAAATCGGGCCGCGGCGCCTATTTGTGTGCTGACAGCGCCTGCCTTGCCAAAGCGCGCAAAACTAGACAGCTCGAGCGCGCATTGGAAACAGCGATTCCTGACGAGGTGTATGAGAAGCTCGAACAACAGCTTTGTGCCGTATGCAGCGAGGAGGGGACGCGATGAGCAGCCAGCAGCAGATCTCGCTGCTTTCGCTGGCTCGCAGGGCCGGCAAGCTGGTGCTGGGTTTTGACCGTGTGGCGGAAGCGCTGCGCGACGGCAAGGGCAAAGGGGTATTCTGCACCGCAGACCTCTCGGAAAAAAGCCGCAAGGAACTCAGTTTCACCGCCCAAAAGTATGGAATGCAGCCGGTTGTGCTGGCTGTCACCATGGATCAGGTGCAGCACGCCTGCGGAAAGCGCTCCGGTGTGATTGCGCTTTGCGATGAGGGCTTTTCCAAAAAGCTCTCGCAGCTCTCTCAGCTGCCGCAAGATCCTGTTTCGTAAGTAAAAACAGACATCATCCTAGACAAAAAGGAGGCGGATGTTTTTTTATGATAAACAACAAGTATAAGCTCAGTGAGGTTGCCAAGGATCTGGGCGTGGAGATGAAGGACGTCGCTCAGCTGCTGGAACAGCATTTTCCAGGAGAGAAAAAGCGAACCACCGTCCTGACCAATCAGGAGCTCAACCTGATTTTTGAGACATACACACAACAACACCAGATGGATAATCTGGACAGCTATTATGCATACAAGGAGCAGTCCCAGCCGGTGCAGGAGGTAAAGAAACCTGCCAAGAAGGCAGCAAAGGAAGCTCCGAAGCCAAAATCGGAACCGGCGGCAGCAGAAGCACCAAAAGCGCCGGAAGCCCCACAGCAGGAGGCTTTGAAGGAACCGACCACCCATGAACAGCAGCCCGAAGTTTTGGAGCAGCCAGCTGCACCAAAGCAGGAACGGGTCGAGGAGAGGGAGACAGAGGATATGAACGATACACCAAAGCAGCATACTCAGGGACCGCGTGCCCAGGGTGATCGTCCACAGGGCGAAAGAAAGTTTAACGATCGCAGCGACCGCCCGGAACGCAAATTCAATGACCGTCCGGCTCGTTCTGATCGTCCGCAGGGCGAGAGAAAGTTCGGCGACCGTTCCGACCGTCCGCAGGGCGAGAGAAAATTTAACGATCGTCCGCAGGGCGAAAGAAAGTTTAACGACCGCGGCGACCGTCCGCAGGGCGAGAGAAAATTTAACGATCGTCCACAGGGCGAAAGAAAGTTTAACGACCGCGGCGACCGTCCGCAGGGCGAAAGAAGATTTAATGACCGTCAGGACCGCAGCAATGCGCCTCGTCAGCAGCAGAAGCCGGCAAAACAGCCGTCGAAACCGGCAGCACCACGTCAGGCTTCCGCAATCAATCCAAAGCTGGATGAGAACGTCAAAGGCAAGATGATCCGCCACGTCGACATGCGTGCAGCTAACGTTGATCTGGATAAATACAATGAGCGCTACGAAAATATCGCTCCGGAAAATCTGGCAAAACGTGACGACGGCGTCAAGAAGCAGAAGATCGGCGGCAGAAACAACAAGAAGAAGAACTTCATGTCCAAAAAGGACAAAGAGATGGAAAAGATGCGCAAACTGGAGATGGAGCGCGAGCGCCGTCAGAAGCTGCACATCACTCTGCCGGATGAGATCACCGTCGGCGATCTGGCTCTGAAACTGAAGATTCAGTCCGCAGAGATCGTCAAACGTCTGATGATGCTCGGCGAGATGAAATCGGTTTCCGATGTCATCGACTACGATACCGCTGCACTGGTTGCAATGGAAATCGGCGCCAAGGTGGAAAAAGAGGTTGTTGTCACCATCGAGGATCGTCTGTTCGACGACAGCGAGGACGGCGACGATCAGAAGGTAGAACGTCCACCGGTTGTTGTTGTAATGGGTCACGTTGACCACGGTAAAACATCCATTCTGGACGCAATCCGTCACTCCGACGTCACCTCCACCGAGGCCGGCGGTATTACCCAGCACATCGGTGCATATCAGGTTATGGTCAACGACAAGCCGATCACCTTCCTGGATACCCCAGGACATGAGGCATTCACCTCGATGCGTGCCCGTGGCGCAGATATCACCGACATCGCTGTCCTGGTTGTAGCAGCTGACGACGGTATCATGCCGCAGACCGTTGAGTCGATCAACCATGCGAAGGCAGCAGGCGTTTCGATCATCGTTGCTATCAACAAGATGGATAAACCAACTGCTGACCCTGAAAAGGTAAAACAGGAGCTGACCGAGTACGAGCTGGTTCCGGAGGAATGGGGCGGCGACGTTATCTGTGTTCCTGTATCCGCAAAAACCAAGATGGGTATTCAGGACCTGCTGGAAAACATCCAGCTGGTAGCCGAGGTCAAGGAGCTGAAAGCAAATCCTGACCGTATGGCAAAAGGTACCGTTATCGAAGCAAAACTCGACAAGGGCCGCGGTCCGGTTGCAACCATTCTGGTACAGAACGGTACCCTGCACACCGGCGACAGCGTCATTGCCGGCACAGCGGTTGGACGTGTCCGCGTCATGACCAACTCCAAGGGCGAAAAGATTGATGCAGCTGGCCCATCCACTCCGGTCGAGATCACCGGTCTGGCAGAGGTTCCGGCAGCAGGCGACGAGTTCAATGCCGTAGAGGATGAAAGACTGGCTCGTGAACTGGTTGAAAAACGCCGTCAGGAAGCAAAAGAGAAGGAATTCAGCTCCTACCAGAAGGTTACCCTGGACAATCTGTTTGAACAGATTGAAGTTGGCGAGACCAAGGAGCTGCCGCTGATCGTCAAAGCGGACGTACAGGGCTCGGTTGAAGCTGTCAAACAGTCGCTGGAAAAACTGAGCAATCCAGAGGTTCGCGTCAAGGTCATCCACGGTGCAGTTGGTGCTGTCAGCAAGTCGGATGTCATGCTGGCACAGGCCTGCGGCGCGATCATCGTCGGATTTAACGTTCGTCCAGACCCGATTGCAAGAGACATGGCAGAGACCGAAGGCGTCGACATGAGAATGTACCGTGTCATCTACGATGCAATCGAGGAAATCTCCTCCGCAATGAAAGGTATGCTGGCTCCTAAGACCCGCGAGGTTGAGCTGGGCCGCGCCGAAGTCCGCGAAGTATTCAAGATCACCGGTGTCGGCACCGTTGCAGGCTGCTACGTTCTGGAAGGCAAGATCACCAGAAATGCCGAGATCCGCATCGTTCGCGACGGTATCATCATTGCCGACGAGCATCTGACCTCGCTCAAACGT
>NZ_CALXIN010000107.1 GCF_944388365.1 uncultured Negativibacillus sp.
GGTTCCTTGTGTGCTCTTTGTGAAACTTTCTTCACACAAGAAAGTTTCCGCGGGTGTGGGCCGCGCAGGCCCACAAAAGAGGTCCGCAGGGACTACCCTGCAAAACCGACTTGTGGGCCTCTGCGGCCCAGGCCTGCGCTCACACCTACTGCGAAATTGTCCTTTTGCTGGCGCAGGCACAGAAGGAGCAACGCTCCTTCTCCGAACATTCTTCTAAACCTTTTGTGGGCCTACGCGGCCCACACCCGCGGAAACTTTCTTGTGTGAAGAAAGTTTCACAAAGAGCACACAAGGAACCTCCTGGTTCCTTGACCTCCAGCTAAAGGGGCAAGCCCCTTTTGAAACCCCAACTGCGTGTCGGTGGTAGGTGCGCTCGACGACCCGAAGGAGTAATGAAACTAACCCTCGACAATCCCAATCAGCTCCGGCAGCGCCGCGATCTCGTAGCGAATAGGAATATTCTGCCCATTCGCAAGACCCTTTGCGTTAAACCAACAGGCGTCCAGTCCTGCGCGGCGCGCTCCTTCCATGTCCGAGGACAGCGAATCTCCTACCATCAGCGCACGGGATGGCTCAAACTCTGGGATGCGCTCAAAAACATATTGAAAATACGCAAGCGCCGGCTTTGGCTGACCGGCCTCCTCCGATACAAAGATGTCCGACAGATAGGGCATCAACCCGCTTGCTCCCAGCCGGCGGCGCTGGGTAGCCGACACGCCGTTGGTCAGCACATACAGCCGGCAGCCCAGCTGGTGCAGTGCGCGGCAGGTCTCCAGCGCATCGGGCATCGTCCTGCTGCCAAAGCCCAGATTGTACAGGTATTTGCGGTTAAACTCGTCGCTGTCGATGCCCTCGATGTGCAGCGCTTCAAACAGCCGCGCAAAGCGCGCTGACAACAGCTGATCTTTGGTGATCTCTCCGCGCTCCAGCTGCCGCCACAGTCCCTGATTGATCGACTGATACAGCTGGTCGACCTGCTCATCAAAGCTAAGCCCGTGCTCGCCGAAGGTGCGCACCAGTGCCTGATGCTCGGCATCGGGAAAGTCCATCAGCGTTTCGTCGGCGTCCAAAAGCAGAATGTCATATTTCATCGAAAATCCCTCCCGTCAATCTCTGGTATGGTTGTTCTCTCCATCATTGACTTTTGTCAATTTTTTTAGTATGCTTTTCTTAACAAGATAGAATCCCTCTGTCACCTTGAAAGGAGGCTCTGCCATGAAAGCAAAAAAATCCTTCCTTCTCTCCCTCTCGCTTGCCGCCGGCTGTGCCGTCCTGGTGTCGCTGGGTACGCTTCCGGCTGCATCCGACGTTCCCGCTGAGCCTTGCGGCGGCAGTGCCTGCCAGCTGTCGGATGCCGCGACGGACAGCTGCCAGCACGTCTGGTTCTACTACTGGGATTCGCAGCGCGAGGACTGCACTGTGCAGGAAAGCTGGGACTACTACTGGGAAGCCCAGCGGGAAACCTGCATCCGCGATCCCTATTGTCAGCACACCCGCGCCATCCGCTGGAAGGAGTGCAGCCAGTGCGGTCTACGCCTCCCAACCGGAGAAACCGAGATTCGCAACTGCCTCTCCGGCTGCCAGCTTGAGGACTACCGCTGAACCTCCTCCAGAATAAACTTCAGCACGCAGTCGGGATCGTCGTCCAGCACGCCGGTCACCGATGCCCTGACCTCGTCGGGCGCCTCTGGAACGGTGTAGCTGCGGTCGGCCATCCGAAGCATCGGCAGGTCGTTGTGGTTGTCTCCGAAGGTGACCAGCTCCTGTGCGCCCAGCTGCTCCTTTAAAAAGAGCGCCGCTGTTCCCTTGCCTGCCTTGTCCGAGCCGATGTCCACAAACCAGCGGTCAGGATGATAAGGGCTGCAATGCAGCACCGCCTCCACGCCGGCAAGATCCTTTGCCGCCTCATACAGCGGCTGCATCTGGCTGCGAGGACCGTGGGTGCCCACAAACAGTACCTCTCCGCACAGAATCTCCCGACTGTGCGCCGCCGTCACCGGCTCGTCGAGCAGCAGACCGGTCTGCGGATTGACCGGTCCATCCAGTCCCATGGTGGTCTGGTAGCCGTTGACCCGAATGGTGCGGCAGCGTCCTTCCTGCGGCACAAAGGTGCAGGCTTTGAAAGGTGCGCCCACACGGTCAAACACCTCGCACAGCCTGGCGGCGCTGTCGGCAGGAATAGGGAAAGTTTTGAGGGTGCGTCCGCTTGCAAAGTCATAGATGGCGGCGCCGTTGTAGGCGATGACCGGCAGCGTGATGCCGCAGCCGTGGGCAAGCTCCCACACGCCGTACAGATTGCGTCCTGACGCCACTGTCAGCGCCACTCCCTCCTTCAGCAGACGGGAGAACAGTTCGGCGGTCTGCGGGCGCAGGTGGTCCACTCCTGCGCGGTAGAGCGTGCCGTCCACATCCGAAACATACAGTGTTTTCATCCTATGCTTCCTCCTTCTTCGCCGGACGATGCTGATCGCCCCATTCACAAAGCGCATCCAGAATCGGAATCAGCGTTTTTCCCTTTTCCGACAGACTGTATTCCACCTTGGGCGGAACCTGCGGATATTCTTTGCGGACGATCAGATCGTCCGCCTCCAGCTCCTTGAGCGACAGACTCAGCGTCTTGTGGGAGATGTTTCCGATCGAGCGTTTGAGCTCATTATATCGGATCACACCGTCCTCCGCCAGCCAGTACAGAATAATCATCTTATATTTGCCGTTGATCAGCGACATGGTATACCCAAATCCCGTCTGGTCCAGACGGGTTCCCGTTGTGACACATTCACTCATCGTTTACACTCTCCTTTGGGTTAGTATCTAACCAAAATGTGCGTACTTGATTTTTTTCTCGTTCTCAATTAGATTATAGACAGAGGACAGACCACTGTCAATCTAATCAGGAAAGGAAGCTTTGATGTATGAGTAAAAAGATTGTCATTTTAAACGGAAGCCCACGTCCAAACGGAAACACCGCCGCTCTGATCGAGCAGTTTACCAAGGGTGCCGAGCAGAATGGAAATCAGGTGGTTCGTTTTGACCTGCAGCGGATGAACATTCACGGATGTCTGGGCTGCTGCAAAGGCGGCAAAAATCCGTCCGCTCCCTGCGTACAAAACGACGATATGAACAAAATCTATCCTCATTATGTCGATGCAGATCTGATCGTTCTGGCTTCCCCGATGTACTACTGGGGCATCTCCGGCCAGCTGAAAATCGCCTTTGACCGGCTGTTTGCCGTCGCCGAGTGCGATGCAAACTACCAAAATCCTGTCAAGGGCTGTATCCTTCTGATGGCAGCCGAAGGCGACACCGAAGAAAACTTCGAGCCGGTGCGCCACTTCTACCACTCCTTGCTTAAAAACCTCGGCTGGAAGGACTGCGGCATCGTCTATGCCGGAGGCAATATGGATGCCGGCGCCGTCCTGCAAAAACCACAGCAGCTGCAAGCTGCCTTTGATCTGGGACAGTCCATCCAGTAGCAGAAAGGAAGGAGAACGATGAAAAAGATCGACCTGCCATTTGCTTCTAAGCTGACCTCTCCCAATCCGGTGAGCCTGGTCTGCACCCAGAAACCGGACGGTTCCACCAACCTTGCCACCGTCTCCTGGTGGACCTATCTTTCCTACAATCCCAACATGATTGCCTATGCCATGGCAAAGACCTCCTACAGCGGCGAGATGGTTCGTTCCAACCAAAAGGTTGTCCTCACCATCCCAGGCGCCGAACTGGCCGACGCTGTGATGGGCTGCGGCAGCTGCTCCGGACGGGACACCGACAAAGCAGCGCGCTTTGGAATCGAGCTGACCAGCATCGAGGGAACCTCCATTCAGGTTCCGCTCCACAGCCGCCTTGCCATCGTCTGCCGCCTGAAGGAATACCACCAAGCAGGCGACCATTATTTGTATCTGTGCGACGTCGAACAGGTGTACGCCGACATCAACGAAGCCGCCCTCTTTGCATGGAACGGATATTCCTCTGTCGCTCCCGCAGTCAAAGCCTGAGCGGGTGCTGTATTCAAAGAAAACCATCCTTTTTCCGCCTTCGACCCAATAAAAAACCTCTCCCAGCGGAGAGGTTTTTTATCGTCTATTCGCTTGCTGAATCATCCGGCGCGGCTATTTGGGGCTTTCCTTGCTGCCCTAGCAATAGCTTTCCACCATTTCTGCAAGCTCGGTTTTTCCCTGCTGACGCAGCGCCTGCAAAAAGTTTTTCGTGTTCTTTTCCTGTAACCGGTCAAAGGTCGTTAACATCGTGCGGATGCTGTCCGCTCCATACCGACGGTACACCTTTTCGTAGACAAGCACGCCTGCTTCATGGACAAACTCCGAATGACCTTCGCCGTTATCCTTCAGACAAAGCGCTCTGTCTCCATAGGTCTCCTTTGTCTTTGCAAGGCAGCGCTCAAAGAAGGCTTCGTCCTGTTCCAGCTCATACAAAAGCGCGCTCCATTCGGCGTGCGTTTCGTTGAGCCAGTCCTCCCAGCTGAAACAATCCGCACCCTGTGCATAGCTGTGCGCCAGCTCGTGCGCAATGTGGTGAAGCGCCGACGCGACATCCTGCTTGACGGCGGTGAATACAATCAGCCCGTCCCGCTTGTATCCACCAAAGTCCTCTCCCGTGTCCGGCAGGAAAAACAGCGTCATCCTTCCCATCCTGTCGGTTCCATATAAGGTGCGGTAAAAATCTGCGATTTGACGATAGCCATGGTAATACGGCTGCACCTTCCGGCGCATCTGTTCGTCTGGGAAAAAGAGGCTGACCTGCTCATCCCCGATGACGTGATACCCTTCTCTGCGCACTCCGATGATGTTGCAGTCCACCGGATTTATCTGGCGGTAGTGCCAGACGTTGTTTTCTGCATCATACTGCCCATGGATGATCTGCCACTCGCCGCCGACCTGCACCTCGACCTCGCACAGGTCTGCATCGTCCTCCATCGGATACCAGCCGTTGAGCAGACTGAAGGCAAAAACATCCTCCCGCAGGCAGGAATACGGTCCCTGCGGCGTGTGTTCGGTCGCCCACAAGCCCTCCAGCCCGCCTTCATAGCAGATGACCAGCTCTCCCTGCTGCAGCTGGGTAAACCGATACCTTTTCATCGGCGGACGGTACAGCAGGTCGCAGTCCTCCTCCTGTGCAGACACTTCTTTGTGATTGTTAAGCGCCTTTGTCAGCACAAGCGATTTTGCCAGTGCAAAGGAAAAGCTGTCCTTTGTCAGCTTTGCACGGCACTCCACCCTGATTTTTTCTCCTTCGATCCAAAGCTTCAGCTTCAACTGCAATCCTTCCTTTCCCACACCTTGCATTGAGAAAAAGAGCCTGCTTCTTGAACTGCACCCCATTTGTTAGACAGTATGGTATACTGAATAACAAGTGGGGTGATTTTTATGCCAAAAGAGAGAACAAACAAAAAATATCCGCCAGAATTCAAGAAGCTGGTAGTGGAAACGATGAGGAAAGAAAAGTTGGGCTATCGCGAAACAGCAGAAAGGTTTGGAGTACGCCACAAGCGAGTACAGGACTGGGAACGAATCTATCTTACAGAAGGTCCCGAAGGGCTGGCAATAGAACGCCGAGGGCGTAAAAGTACCGGACGTCCGGTAAAGCTGTCAAAATCTGTTGAAGAAGATCTTATTGCTGAAAATCAGCG
>NZ_CALXIN010000108.1 GCF_944388365.1 uncultured Negativibacillus sp.
GACGCCGGTCGGTCCGACAAAGATAAACGATGCCGGACGGTGCTTCTTGCTGATCTGCACGCGGGAACGGCGCACCGCTGCCGCTACCAGCTCGACCGCCTCGTCCTGACCGATGATCCGCTTTTTGAGCGCATCCTCCAGTCCGATCACCCGCTGCATCTCGCTTGCCTGAATCTTGCTGGCAGGGATGCCGGTCCACAGCTCGACCACCTTGGCAAGGTCCTCGTCGGTCACCTTCTGACCGAGTGCCTCGTCCTTGATCTGGTCGGCCTGACCCTGCAGCTGCAAAACTTTTGCTTTGTTCTCCGCCAGCTTTTCATAGTCAACGTCCGCATTTTCGCCCGATTCGTCCCGTTCGATCACATCCTGATAGACCTTGATCTGGCGGTTATATTCGTCGTACTGCGCCAGCACCTTGTTGCGCAGGTTTGCGCAGGAGCAGGCCTCGTCGAGCAGGTCGATGGCCTTGTCCGGCAGGAAGCGGTCATTGATATACCGCTCGGAGTAGAGCACCGCCCGACGCGCGATGTCGTCGGTGACGGTGACGCGGTGATACTGCTCATAGTAGCCCTTGATGCCCTTGAGCACTTCGACAGTCTGTTCGATGGTCGGCTGATCGACCTTGACCGGCTGGAAGCGGCGCTCGAGTGCGGCGTCCTTCTCGATGTGCTTGCGGTACTCGTCGAAGGTGGTCGCGCCGATGACCTGAATCTCACCGCGGGACAGCGCCGGTTTGAGGATATTGGCGGCGTTCATCGAGCCTTCCGAGTCGCCCGCACCGACCAGGCTGTGTACCTCGTCGATGAACAGGATGACGTTGCCGGCCTTGCGCACGTCGTCGATCAGTCCCTTGACACGGCTCTCGAACTGACCGCGGAACTGGGTGCCCGCTACCAGCGAGGTCATGTCCAGCAGGTACAGCTCTTTGCCCTGCAGTTTTGCCGGAACCGAGCCTTCCGCCAGCTTCTGAGCGATGCCTTCGGCGATGGCGGTCTTGCCGACGCCTGGTTCACCCACCAGACAAGGGTTATTTTTGGTGCGGCGGTTGAGAATCTGAATGACCCGCTCGATCTCCTTGTCTCTGCCGACGATGCGGTCGATGCGGCCGTCGCGGGCCTTCTGGGTCAGGTTTTCACAATGGGCGGTCAGGAATTTATACTTTTTGCGCTCCTTTTCCTGCTGACGGCGCTCGTGAGCGGAGGTCTTTTTCTCGCCGGTGCTCTGCTGCGGCAGCTCGGCAAGCTCTCCCTGGTCAGCGTCGCCTTCGTCATACAGCGCAAGCTCATTGTCTGCGTCTGCGTCATAGTCGCCGTCCTCGTCCATCTCCGGCGGCTGCATGTTGAACATCTGCATGAACGGCATCGACTGGGCGCCGCCCATGTCAAAGCTGTCCCCAAAGCTGTCCATCAGCCCCATCATCTGGTCGTCCATGGCGTCCAGCTGTTCGTCGGTGATGCCCATTTTGTCCAGCAGGTCGGTCACCGGCTTGATGTTCATCTCCTTGGCGCACTTGATGCACAGTCCCTCATTGACCGGTTTATCTCCGTCCATGCGGGTGATAAACACCACCGCCATCCTCTTTTTACATTTTGAACACAACATATTTGGATTCATCTATTGAAAAACATCCTTTCTTTTCGATGGAAACGCTTTCACTCTTTCCTATCATTATAACGAGGCTTTATGAATAAATCATGAAGCGCGTCTTTCTATTCTGCTACACAAACAGCGACAGCGGATCGAAGAAATAGAATTTGCTCAGAATCAGGGTGTCAGCAATGATCGACTGGTTGCAGTATTTCATGCCGCCCAGCAGATAGAACACGAGTTTGAGCACAATGCAGATGAGATAGAGATTGATCGACGCCTGCAACAGTCCGACCACACCGCCAAGAAAGCGGTCGATGGGAGCGAGAATAGGCGAGCGGAACACAAAGCGGACCGCCGAGGTCAGCACCCGCACCAGCAGGCCGAGGATGGCGAAGATGAGCGCAAACAGCGCCGCCGCCACAAAGCTCTGTACTGCCGGACCGACGACATTCTGTTCGAGCACCGCCGCCGCATTTCCGCTTGCACTCGAAAGCGCCGCGGAGATGGCATCCAGGTCGAGGCTCATTCCCAGAATGTTGCCGGAGATGTGCGGCAGCTGATCTACCGCTGCCTGCAGCTGCGAAAGGATCTCCCCTGCCTGTCCGCCGGTGAGGTTGCGGTTGAGAAAAGCGTTTACCTCCGAGCGGATAAATCCATCATAAAGAAACTGGGCGCCCACCTTTGCCAGAAATGCGGCGCCGAAAAAGGCAGCAAGCTGGCCGATCATCCGCACAACGCCGGTCGCAAAGCCCCGTTGGGAGCTGTATGCCACCGTCATCAGGATAATCAGCACTGCTGCCAGGTCGTACAGTAATACAACCAGCTTGTCCATATCTGTCGTCCTCCCTTTATGGATTGATGTTCATTGTTGTCTGCCCGCATCAGGATGCCGGTCGGCGGGAAGAAAACAGCTGGCCTTCCTCCTGCTGCTCTTCCTGCTCCTCCTGCGATTGGGTCTGTTCTTCCTGCTCCTTTTCCTGTTCCTGCTCTTGCTGCTGGGATTGATTGAGGTCGTCCTCGTTTGAAAATTCCGGCTCGGCGTCCTCATTCTGCACCGGCATGTGGGACGGCGCCGTGTTGGTCAGGCCGTCAGGATTGTCAGGATCAAAGTCCTCGCCCACCGCCGGTGTTTCCGGTGTGGTTTCGGTCTCCTGTTCGGTCGTGGTCTGCGGCTGTTCGGATTCGATGAAGCCCTCCTCATATTTGGAGTCGCTCTCGGTCGATTGTCCGATGGTCGGCTCGGCCGTCTGGTTCTGCTTGTCCTTATTAAAGCCGCTGAGGATATTTTCCAGCAGGTCCAGCTCCTCCTGCGTCTGCTCGGTCTCGCCGTCGGGCAGCTCCTGCGGCGTGTGATTGGTGAACAGCGAGAAGCGGGACGGCTCTGCCAGCGTCAGACGGACAATCTCGGTGCCGGTGATGGCGTAGATCGAGTTGCCCATCGGCTCAAAGTTATAGTAGGAGCCTTCGGACTCCTCGCCCACCAGCGAACAGTCGTAGGCGCTGTATTCGCGCAGCGACGAGCCGCCCAGCACCAGAATGGTGTTTTCATAGGCTTCGATCTTCTGCACGCTGTCGGTCAGCGTCGCCGTACCTCTGAGGGTGAAAAAGTTGTCCGCAACCGAAGCCAGCGTATAGCTGCGGTCCTGCTCGTAGTTGCCGAACACCAGCGCCAGACCGTTGTCATACATGGAAAATCCGGACAGCGGCTGACCCTTGTAGTCAAACTGTCCGATGGCCTTTCCGTTGGTGTCCAGCAGCAGCGCACTGCGGTCGGTGACACAGCGGACGTTGTTGCCGTCAAATTCCAGTCCCAGAATCAGCTGGTTTGCCAGCGTATATTTGTACAGTTCCTTTCCGCCGCGCAGCACGGTCAGGCTGTTTTTCAGCTCGCCTTCCTCGACGTAGGAGCTGCCGGTGGCGACCATGCTGCCGTTGTCCGAGATCGCCATGGCGGTGATGACGTCGTCCGAGCTCCAGGTGTACTGCAGCCGCTGCTTGTTGTCCATCACCTGCACCTGTGAGTGCGCATTTTCACTCTGGGTGGTGATGGCGATACAGCCGTTGGCGGAAATATCGCCGCATCGGATGGCTGTTTCGGTGGTGCCGGTATAAAACTGGTTGTTGCGGCTGTAAGCGGTGTAGGTCTTGGAGCCGCGGTCGAAGTTTAAGAGCATGGTGCCGTTGGTGGCAACCTGCGGATTGCCCATGCGGTGCTGGGCGCTGTATACCTCGCTGCCGCTGGTGTTATAAAAATAGATGGTCGTCTCATTGACAACGACCAGACTGCTGCCGTTCTGATACATGCCCTTGACCTTGCCGCCTGGTGCGTCGATCGGATAGCCTGGTCCGCCCTGAATCATGTCCAGCACCGAGCTCAAACCGGCAAAGTTTGGGGTATTGACCAGCGCCGAAAGCAGGTAGGCTCCCACCAGCACCAGCGCCGTCAGCGCAAGCAGACCCAGTCCTCTGCGGCGCGCCTGTCTTTTTTTGAGCGTCTTAAACTCTGTTACCTTTGCCATAAATCCGTTCATCCTTCCACTGTCGGTGCAAGTCGTGTTTCATCATAGAATACCTTGTCCAGATACAATCCCCATGCCGGTGCGGTCGCTCCCGCTGCGGCGCGGTCCTTCGCCTGCAATATCTGTGGGATGCTGTCCGGCGAACGCTGTCCGGCGGCGACCTCCAGCACCGTTCCCACCATGATCCTTACCATATTATATAAAAATCCGTCGCCCTCCACATAGAAGGTGACCCTGTCTCCCTGGCGCACCATGCCGCAGGCGGTGATGGTGCGCACATGGTCCTCCACCGAGGAATTGGCTGCACAGAACGACGAAAAGTCGTGGGTGCCGATAAAGCCCTGGCAGGCGCGGTTGCACAGCTGCACGTCGATGGGATAGCGGTAGTCGTACACCTGCCGGAACGAAAACGGGTCCTTGATGGGGCTGTTGTTGATCTGATAGACATACCGTTTGCCGCGGCAGTCGTAGCGCGCGTGGAAATCCAGCGGCACCTCGATGCAGTCGGTCACGGCGATGTCATAGGGAAGCTTTACATTGAGCGCCCGCACCAGGCTCTGACACGGGATGGCGCTGTGGGTTTTGACGCTCACACAGAACATATTGGCGTGGACCCCGCTGTCGGTGCGGGAGCATCCCTTGATGTCCTCTCTGCATCCGAGCACCTTTTCCAGCGCATCCTGCAGCACCTGTGCCACGGTGACGGCATTTTTCTGCACCTGAAATCCGTGGTAGTTGGTTCCCTGATAGCGCAGGGTCAGTAAAAGATTTCGCATCTGCCCCATCCTGCCTCCTTGTCGGTCTTGTTTGTTCACATCTATTTATTATACCAGACTTTTGTCGTTCTGTCATTATTGCCCGCGCCAATAAAACAGAAATTTCCGTTTCGTTCATCGTATCCTTCGTCCACATTCGACCCTGCTCTGCGCTTTTTATGGCGATTTGAGGCTTTTGCGCTGTCAAAAAGAGGGCCTGGAAACTTAAATATTTGTGAACAGCCACAAAATTTTGCTTTTCCTCTTTTCTTTCGCTCCAAAATTGATTATACTAATGGAAGATTTGAACAAATTCGGCGGCGCAGGCTCTATCTTTTGGACAAAGGTCTTGACAGCAGTCCTGACAAGTCCGCCGAAACTGACACACGCGGGAGCGGGACTGTGCACTGGACGCAGACCGCATCCCAATCTGAGAAAAGGTGGTTACAAAGGCTGATGAACGATTTTATCAAGGCAGAGGGGATCAGCTTCAGCTATCATGTGGAGGAAGGGCAGGCACCGGTCAATGTGTTTGAGGACCTCGACCTGACCATTCACGAGGGCGAACTGATGGCGGTGCTGGGCCACAACGGCTCGGGCAAAAGCACCTTTGCAAAACATCTCAATGCAATTTTGCTGCCGTCGGGCGGCAAGGTATATGTCGACGGCATGGATACCGCCGACGAGGGACATCTTTATGATATTCGTCAGGAAGTGGGCATGGTGTTCCAGAATCCCGACAACCAGATTGTGCTTCGACTTCAGGAACTCCAC
>NZ_CALXIN010000109.1 GCF_944388365.1 uncultured Negativibacillus sp.
ATCCAGGTCTTCCAGCTGTTTGGAGTTCCAGATATTATAGCTATCGAGATAGTTCACGGCGCTTCATCCTTTCTTTTCAATGCGGACCCGTCTGCATTGACAACTGTTCCGCAAAATTATACAAAGTGAATAGATTCCATTTCTATTTTATGCTCTTTGTATCGAAAAGTCAACAAAAATTCCTTTCAAATCCTTGTAATAAAAGCCTGTTATCCTTTCTCCTGAAAAGAAAAAGGTCGAGGTCTGTCCAAAAAATTCTTGCAGCTGCTTTTATACAGTGCTACAATAAAGTGCACCGATAAAAAGTGGAGGATTATCACATGAAAATACATTCTTGCAGCAGTTATCAAAAGGGCTTTCTGGACGGTATCCCGATCGGGTTGGGATATCTCTCTGTTTCCTTTACCTTTGGAATGATGGCGGTCAACATGGGAATCCCCGTCTGGGGCGCCGTCCTGATTTCGATGACTAATCTGACTTCTGCCGGTCAGTTTGCAGGACTGAGTCTGATCGTTTCGGGTGCACCACTGATCGAAATGGCGTTGACCCAGCTGACCATCAATCTGCGCTATGCACTGATGTCACTTTCTCTGTCCCAGAAGCTGCATCCTTCGGTGGGTTTAATCCAGCGTCTGGGAATCGCCTTTGGCAACACCGATGAAATCTTTGCGCTGGCAATGCAGCAGCCGGAGGAAATCACTACCCGTTACTGGTTTGGGCTGATGACCGTTCCCTTCTTTGGATGGGTCGGCGGCACCTTTCTGGGCGGCGCTGCCAGCACCATTCTGCCGGATGCTCTGCGGTCGGCGCTGGGCATCGCCATCTACGGCATGTTCCTTGCGGTGATTCTTCCGCCGGCAAGGGAACATCGTTCCATCCGTGCAGCTGTGCTGATTGCCGCCATCATCAGCTGTCTGTGCTACTATCTGCCGGTGCTCAATCGCCTCTCCAGCGGATTCGTCATTATTCTGTGTGCGCTGGTCGCTTCGACCGTCATGGCGATTCTCGCTCCTATCCAAGCGGAGGACACTACAGAACAGGAGGTGCAGAGATAATGGAGTTTTCCCGTTTTCTTACCTGTGTTGCCGTCATGGCAGGAGTGACCTATCTGGTGCGCATGCTGCCGCTGGCCATCTTTCGCAATAAGGTTCACAGCCAGTTTATTCAATCGTTTTTGTATTATATTCCTTACGCGGTGTTGGGAGCAATGACCTTTCCTGCCATTTTATACTCCACCTCGGCTCTGCCTTCTGCACTGGCGGGACTCTGTGTGGCAGTGCTGCTGGCTCTGTTTGAAAAAGGGCTGTTGGTGGTCGCTTTAGGTGCATGTGCCGCTGTATTTATTGCTGAAAGCCTGATGCGGTTGCTGGGACTTTTGTAAGGGCTTTGTGTAAAATGATTGATTTTCCTACCATAATTGTTTATAATAAAAGAAATGGGAAGATGCTCTGTCAGCATTCCCAAAGTGTTCTCAACAATGGGAGCGAAGGTTTTCGATAAAAAAGGAGGAAATTTATCATGTTAGTTTCTGCAAAAGAAATGCTGGACAAAGCAAAGGCCGGCAAATATGCGATCGGTCACTTCAACATCAATAACCTCGAGTGGACAAAAGCTATTCTTCTCACTGCACAGGAAAACAATTCTCCGGTCATCCTCGGTGTTTCCGAAGGCGCCGGCAAATATATGGGCGGCTATACCACCGTTGTTGGTATGGTCAATGGTATGATCAAAGAGCTGAACATCACCGTTCCAGTTGCTCTGCATCTGGACCACGGCAGCTATGAAGCAGCAAAAGAATGTATCGAAAAAGGCTTCTCCTCCGTTATGTTCGATGGTTCCAAGTACAGCATCGAAGAAAACGTTGAGAAAACCAAAGAGATCGTTGCTCTGGCACACTCCAAAGGCATCTCGGTTGAGGCTGAGGTAGGCGCTATCGGCGGCGAAGAGGACGGTGTTCTCGGCGGCGGCGAAATCGCTGATCCAGACGAGTGCGCAAGCATCTGCGAGCTGGGCGTTGACATGCTGGCAGCAGGTATCGGCAACATCCATGGTGTATATCCTGAAAACTGGCCAGGTCTGCGTCTGGACGTTCTGGCCAAGATCCAGGAAAAGACCGGCAAAATGCCACTGGTTCTGCACGGCGGCACAGGCATTCCGGATGAGATGGTAAAAGATGCAATCTCCAAAGGCGTTTCTAAGATCAACGTCAACACCGAGTGCCAGATCGTATTCACCGAAGCTACCCGCAAATACTTCGAGGAAAACATGGATCAGCAGAAGAAAGGCTTCGACCCAAGAAAGGTTCTGAAACCAGGATTTGAAGCAATCAAAGCAAAAGTAAAGGAAAAGATGGAACTGTTCGGTTCGATCGACAAAGCATAATCACCTCCGTTTTGGATCGCCTTCTCAAAGCGGAAAGCCGGCATCGGGGATTTCCCGATGCCGGCTTTTTGTTACGGTTGTTTCATCTTGCTTCTAATCTAGAATCACGCTATAATAAAGAGAGCTTTTCAAAAAAGTATAATTCTTCTGGCTGTGCGCACACTATCACTGAAAATCCATGATTGATGGAGGTGTGCCACTTGGCCCATAAAAAGAAGCAGAAACATCATTCTCCGAGCTGGGAGCAGTCGCTCTCCGATCAGCAGAGCAATCCCTGCAACATCGAGGAAAGCTCCGGCGATTCCCAGGACGAAGACATTGACCAGCTCGACCAAACCCAACAGATTATGCAGACCGGCTCTGTTACCATGACAAGGGCAAAGCACGTGATCCACTGTCTGACCATCGTTGGACAGATTGAAGGTCACTATATCCTGCCGCCACAGAATAAAACCACCAAATATGAACATGTCATTCCACAGTTGGTGGCAATCGAACAGGACCCTTCCATCGAAGGACTGATGATTATTCTCAACACCGTGGGAGGCGACGTCGAAGCCGGACTTGCTATCGCAGAGCTGATTTCCGGCATGAAAAAGCCGACCGTTTCGCTGGTGCTCGGCGGCGGTCACTCGATCGGTGTCCCGCTGGCGTGCAGCGCCAAGCAATCGTTTATCGCACCATCTGCCACCATGACGGTGCATCCGGTGCGGATGAACGGCCTTGTGCTGGGTGTCCCGCAGACCCTGTCCTACTTTGACCGGATGCAGGAACGCATCGTCCGCTTTGTCACCGAAAACTCCAAGATTTCCTCCAAAGGCTTCCGAAAGCTGATGATGAACACCGGCGAACTGGTGATGGATGTCGGCACGGTGCTGGACGGCGAAAAAGCGGTGGAAGAAGGACTGATCGACCATTTGGGCGGACTGAGCGAGGCCATCGCCTGTCTGTATCAGATGATCGAACAGCAGCAAACACCCAAATCCCAGCGCAAAGGAGGAGGGAAAAAATGATCCTTCACTCGGTCACTCCCGTTGTCGCGATGCAGCAGATGTTCGCCTTGCAGGATCACACCCTACCACCGGTGCAGACACTTGCACTGGGTCCCTACTGCTCTGCCGAAGGCACCGTCGAAAACGGACAGCTCACCATCGGACGCATCATTTCTACCAATCCGCAGGATTTTTTAAATCCCGCGCTTTTTCCAGGGATGCAGCTTCCCTTTTTGGCAAACACACGCTCTCAATAATTTGGCGCGGCTTGTGCCGCGTTACATAACCTCGCAACAGAAGGAGGCAACCTCATGGCAACCAAAAAAACTTCCTCTTCCCGTTCTACCAAGCAGACAAAGTCCAAAAAGACCAGCGCTGCCGCCTTTGAGGAGGAACGAAAAAAACGCGAAGAACACTCTCGCCAGCACTTCTGGTCGATTGTTGTCTTTGCCATCGCCATTTTTATTATGGCCAATACCCTCGTCGAAGGGCAGAACGTTTGGAGATGGATACATAATTTCTTTCTGGGAATGTTTGGATGGACCTCCTATCTGATCGCTCCCGTTTTATTTTTTATCTCCATTATGGCGGCGCTCAATAAACCCATCGGTTCCATCGGACACAAAATCTGGCAGACCATGCTGCTGATCTGTCTGCTCAACGGCGCCACTCAGGTGTTTGGCAGCGGAATTCCAGACGGCAATCTGATCGAGAAGTTTGTTTCTCTCTTCCGCGATGGCATCAACGGCGACGGCGGCGGCGCTATCTCGGCCATTTTTGGCCTGCCGCTGCTGTACTGGTTTGGTCCTACCGGAGCCAAGGTCACCATGGTGCTGCTCATCTTTGTCGCTATCATGCTGCTGACCGACTCCACCCTGATCGACCTGGTTGACTCGATACGCAAACCGGTGAAAAAGATGGAGGATGCCTACGTCGCCCATGCAGAGCTGCGCAACCAGTTTCGGGAGCAGGAGCAAGACGAAGACAATCTCCCTCGTCCCAATTTTAACATCAACATTCCTGTGGCAGACAAGGAAGCGCCTCAGAACAATGATCCTCTGCTGACCGACCCTGAAGAGCTTCGGCTGCATGCGGACAGCTTCTTTAATGCAAAACAGAAAAAAGAAGCGGAACTTCAAAAACTGCGCGAAAGCCAGGAGGCAACCCAGAACAAGCGCAGTGCCTGGAAGGACAAGCTGACTGCGGAACGCGCCGAGCAAAAACGTCGGGAGATGGAGCGTGCGCAGGAAATTTCTGCGAACCGTCTGGAGCCTGGTTCCTCCCGTGCAGCAGAATTCTGGGCACCGGAGGAGGATCTTATTCCCGAGGACACCGAAGAGCCTGTTTCTTCTCCTTACCTGGATGATCTGATCAACCGTGTCGCTTCCAGCGGCAAAACCACCCTCGCCAAGGAGGATCAGGATGTTCTGCACACACTGAAATCCAACACTGTTTCGCCCACCTTCAAACCGGTGGTGGATTCCAGCAACATGCAGCAGGCCATCAATCTGTTTGAAGAAAAAATCGGGGATGAGCAGCAAACCGGCCTTTCCTGGGAAACAGAGGACGACGATCTGATTCCTGCGGATTCCTTCGTCTTTGGAAGTAACACCGAAGCTGTCACCGACGATGTAGAGGAGGAAGAAGAGGAACTTCCTGACTTCCATCCCGAAAACATTGTGGATCAGCCTGCTTCCCGTTCCAACGATTTTGAAATTATCGAAGTCTCCCCTGACGATATTCGTGCGCAGGGAATGAGTCTGGAAGGTGTATCCCACTCTGCCGACCAGCCGGAGCCGGAAGCACCACCGGAACCGGAATATATCAAACCTCCGATTGAGATTCTCAACGAGATCGAAAAGCCCAGCGAAGAAAACCTGCAGGAGGAACTTCGTTCCAATGCCGAAAAGCTGGTGGCAACTCTGCAAAGCTTCGGTGTGCAGACCCGCATCATCGACATCGCCCGCGGACCTGCGGTCACCCGCTATGAGCTTCAGCCTTCTGCCGGCGTCAAAATCAGCAAGATCACCAACCTTGCCGACGACATCGCGCTCAATCTGGCAGCTTCCGGCGTGCGCATCGAAGCGCCGATTCCCAATAAGCCGGCTGTCGGTATTGAGGTACCAAACAAGGTCGTCAGCACCGTTTCGATCCGCGAAATTATCGACTCTCCCGAATTTGAGCAGGCCAAAAGTCCTCTTTCGGTCGCTCTCGGACGGGACAT
>NZ_CALXIN010000110.1 GCF_944388365.1 uncultured Negativibacillus sp.
CCAGCCAGAAGTTCCTGGCAGGTTCGACCGGCTCGGATCTGGATGCCATCTGCCGCGGCAAGGTATGGCAGGATGGCCTCAACTACCGCTGCGGCACCGGACATGGTGTCGGCTGCTTCCTCAATGTCCACGAGGCACCTCCGAACTTCCGTGACCGCACCGTCGCTCTGGAGGAAGGCATGTTCATCACCATCGAACCAGGCGTCTATACCGAAGGCAGCCATGGTGTCCGCACCGAAAACTCGGTGGTCGTTGCAGAGGACGTAAAGACCGAATACGGTCAGTTCTATCGCTTCGACACCTTCACCCTTGTTCCAATCGACACCGACTGCATCGACATTTCCCTGATGACCGACGAGGAAATCTGCTGGCTCAACAGCTATCATCAGCACGTCTATGACAAGGTTGCTCCGCTGGTCAGCGAGCGCGCAAGAAAGTGGCTGGAGAAAAAGACACAGCCAATCAAACGCTAACAATCAACAAAAAAGTCCGTGTGTCCCGAAAAGGTACACGGACTTTTTTAACAGACAAACACACAAAAAGGCGGATGGAAGCTCATCCGCCTTTTGCATATATTCTCTTTACAAGTACAAAATCACAAATCCTGCCATTGCAAACGAAGCAGCTGTGAATAGGATCATCCCTGGATTGAGCAACGCAGCATCCAATGCTCCATCCTCCAGAGGTGGTGTATTCTTCACCCGCAAATGACGGTAAATCCAGGCAGTGCGCACCGCATAGATGCTTGCCGTCAAATAGATCACTACCAACAGATACAAAGCCGCCGGTATCTGATCGCCGATCATCGGCAGGATACCGCCAACAAAATTAGCCGCCGCGTGCAGCAGAATGGTGTTCCAGATATTTCCGGTGCGCAGGTAGATGCCGGCGAACAGGAGTCCCAGCACAAAAGCATAAGGATACTGCACCACGTTGCCGTGCATCAGCATAAACAGGCAGGCACTGGTGAACAGGTAGGCTTTTTCTCCATAGTTGCCGACCGCCTCATAAACCAGCTTGCGAAATAAAAATTCCTCCGCCAGCGGTGCCAGTACCACCAGCAGCAGAATCCCTCTCCACAAGGAATAGGTCGAAACACTCTGCTCCACCAAATTGGCTACCGGTGCGCCCTTCACCATTGCCAGCAGGAGATTGATCAGATTGCCCACGATGTTAAACAGATACATCAATCCAATTCCCAGCAGTGCACAGCTGAGAAATTGTTTGGGTGAAAGCATTTTCGCTGAGATGGGTCGGCGCGGATTGCGGATGCTTCGAATCACCATGGCAGCAGCCGGCAATGCGACCAAATATTGTACTCCATCCTGAATCAGCAGTGATACCCATTCTGTTTCCAACAATCCCATCGAGCGTGCCAGCAGCAACAATGGTATCGGAAAAAACTGGGTAATCAGCATATAAAGCAGCATTCCCAACCCCAATCGATTATAACAACGTCGAATCTCTTTTTCCTGTTCCATCTGTTTCTCCCTTTCTGCCTGTATATGGTGCACTTTATATCATTTTATTCCCAACGATGTGGCAATAATTGATCCAATGTAAAAACGCCCTCATTCAAATACACCTGTGCCAGATAATTGTCGTCGTGCAGCTGACACAGAAACTCTCTGCACCGTCCGCACGGTGGAATGACGGTAAAACTGCCGTCCTCACCGCAGTGTACTGCGACCACTGCCGCTACCCGATTTTCTCCGGTAGTGACCATCGCCGCTGCTGCGGCATGTTCGGCGCAAAATCCCATCGAGCAAGGGGTATCAATACATACCCCTGTATACAGGTTTCCGCGATCGGTCAGCAGTGCTGCTCCAACCGAAGCCGCCCAGCTGTTTTTGGAAAGCTGACGAGGACGACAAACCGCCTTCGCCGCTTCGATCATTCGGTTCCAGTCAATCTTCTCCATTATGCAACAGGTTCCTCTCTTAATTTTGTGATGATGCTCTTGTTCTTCCATTTTCCGCTTGCATAATAAATGCCAGAAATCAACAGACCAAGCACCCATCCGACTGCGTAGGAGTAGTAGATGCTCTCCTTATCAAACAGCCATGCAAGCAGGTATGCTGCCGGCAGTCTTGCCAGCCACAAGCTGATAAACGAGGAGATCATCGGCACCATCATATCGCCGGCGCCTCTCAGAACAGAGTTAAACATAAAGCTGATTGCCAGCAGCGAGTAAAACGGCAGTACACCATGCAGGTAAGCGACGCCTGCATCAATTACCTCCAGATTGTGGCTGAACATCTGCATCATAAAGGCACTGGTCGGATACAGCAGCGCACCGATGACGATACAGCAGCCGATCGACAGGATCATCGAGGCCTTCAGTCCTTCTTTGACACGGTGCTGGTTTCCTGCGCCGATATTCTGTCCGGTGTAGGTGGTCAGCGCATTGGACAGGCTCTGTACCGGCAGGAATGCAAAGGTGTCGATCTTGTTGGCGCCGTTAAAGCCCGCCATAAAGGCCGAACCATAGCTGTTGACCAGCGACTGCATGAACATGATACCGATGGAAAACAGCGCCTGCTGGATGCCGGAAGGGATGCCCAGTTTCATCGCCTGTACAAACAGTCCCTTCTGGAAATAGAATTTTTGCGGCTTGATGGTGATAAAGTCATACCGGCAGTTGATGTAGAATACACCGAACAGCCAGGAGGAAATCTGCGCGATGATGGTAGCCAGTGCAACACCGGCGACACCCATTCTGATTGGAATGGTCAGCACCAGGTCAAGCACGATGTTGATGACGGTTGCAATCATCAAAAACAGCAGCGAGGTGCGGCTGTCACCCAGTCCCTGCAGAATACCATAGTTGATGTTAAATCCCAAGTTGCCGATGATACCGATAAAAATGATGATCATATAGGTTCTTGCCATTTCCAGTGTTCCATCGTCCGGCACCTGGATCAGACGCAGCATCGGGTCACTGAGCAGTACACCGATCAGCGAAAGCGGAATGATGCCGATAATCAGCGCTGTATAGATGGTGTTGACCGTCTGGTTGACCTTTTCCAGGTCACGCGCTCCGTAAAACTGGGAGATCATGATGGTTGCACCGGTACCAATTCCCATAAACAGCGAGCTGAGCATAAAAATGATAGGAAATCCTGTTCCCACCGCAGCCAGTGCCTGATCGCCGATGACATTGCCGACGACCACACTGTCCACCATGTTATACAGCTGCTGGAACACATTTCCCAACAGCAGTGGCAGGGTAAAGCTGATAATCAGCGTATACGGATTGCCCGCCGTCATGTCAATAGATGTTGATTTCTTTGCCTTTGCCATAGCTTTCTCTTCCTCTCCTTTAAAATTCCTCTCTTTCACAGGTACATTCTATCCCCCTGTTTTTATTCAACAAGGATAAAAATAGATGGACAAATTGTCCATCCGTACCTCTTTTTCATTATAAAAGAAATACCTATGAATTACAAGGTGGTTTTTCCCTTCCTTTTCCATTTTCTGCATTTGTTTTTTGTTTTGTGTATTACGGCTATTTTTATTTTTATTTTTTCTTTTATTTTTATTGACTTTTTACGACACAGGCGTTATAATGTAGTTACACAAAAACAAAGGGACTTTTCTCCCCTGTTTTTGTTTCCTAAACTTCATTTTGAGATCTCCTGACCGGTAACGCCGGTCGTCCTCTATTTTTTATTACACAGCCGAAAAGGGAAGTCCGTTTGGACTTCCCTTTTCGGCTTTTCCCTTTTCTTTGCGCTGCATTGCCTTCTGTAAAATTATGTGCTATAATAATTCGATGTACCTTTGATATTGTTCTAAAACATAGACGCATTTTCTCCGGTTATCATCGGCAATCTGGGCCGGAAAGAAGAGGAGGGTTTTATGGAATACGATAAAGAATTTTTACTGGAACAGCAGTATCTGCAAAAGACCTGTTCCTTTATTCAGGAAAATCTCAGCCGTGAAGAGGCTGCCTGTGCGGATGAAAAAGATCAGATCATCTCTGCCCGAAAGGAAATGTGGGAAAATGTCTCCTTCCGCGGTGGCTTCGACAACGCTGTTGAAGCTCATCAGGTCCTGGAATCCATTCAGAGCCAGTCTGCACGCTATGATGCTGCCCACAAGCGCATCGACCACTACCGTCAGGCATTGGACAGCCCTTATTTTGCACGCATCGACTTTACCGAGCGCGGCTTTGAATCGGAACCGGCTGAAAAAATCTACATCGGTCTGTCCACCATTCAGGATGAGGACAGCTATGAAACCTACGTCTACGACTGGCGCACTCCTATCGCCAGCCTGTTCTACCGGTACGAAACCGGCGAGGTAGAGTACCAGGCACCTTCGGGCACCATCCATGGCAGTGTGTCGCTCAAACGCCAGTTTGAAATCAAGGACAGCACCCTCAACTACTTTTTTGACTCGGATGTCAACATCATGGACAACATGCTGCGTGAGGCGCTGTCGCACAACGCTTCCCAGCAGATGAAGTCGATTGTCGAAACCATCCAGCGTCAGCAGGACATGATTATCCGCGACACCCAAAATGAGCTGGTCTTTGTACAGGGAGTTGCCGGCAGCGGCAAAACCGCCGTTGCGCTGCACCGTGTCGCCTTTCTGCTGTATCAGGGCGTTACACAAAAGCTGTATGCCAACAACATTATTATCATCTCCCCGAACAACCTGTTCGGCAGCTACATTGCAAATGTTCTGCCGGAGCTGGGCGAACAAAACGTTGCCAGCCTGACCTTCGAGACACTGTTTGCCAAGGTCAGTGATACTGGAAACACCCTGCTCCCTCGCAGCCAGCTGCTGGAACAGATGGTCTGCGCGGATACCAAGAAGGAACGCACGCTGCTGCACCGGTCGGTGGAGTTTTTCTCCTCCGCCGCCTTTGCAACCATTCTGGAGCGGTATGTTTCCTACTATACCCGCCGGCTCATCCCCTACACCGATCTGTATTACGACGGAAAGCTGGTGGAAACCCGCGAGGAGATGAGCGCCTTTGTACAGAAGGCCTGCCGCCGTGCACCGCTCGACGGCGCGCTCAAGCTGTTGGAACAGCGCCTGTGGACCCAGCTGCACAAGCTGCGCCGCGAAAGCCGTCTGCCTAAGCTGCGCAAATTCTCGGGCACCTTTGTCCAGCATCTGTACGACAAAAAGCAGTTTGGCCGTCTGCTTTCGGTCAAGGAGAGCAGCCGCATCAAACGTCAGATCAAGGCGTTCACAACGTTGGACAGCATGGAGCTGTACCGCCGATTGATTGCCAACCGCACTCTGTTCTTCCATCTGGCACGCGGTCTTTCGCTGCCCGACTGCATCGACGAGATTCTCGACGGCGCACAGGCACGGTTAAACGACCCTTCGCCGTATCTTTCCTATCAGGATGCAATGCCGCTGTTGTATCTGCACCTCAATCTGTTTGGCTGTGACCAGTTTTCGGACATCCGTCAGGTGGTGGTGGATGAGGCACAGGACTATTATCCGCTGCATTTTTACATCCTCAAAAAGATGTTCCCATCTGCCCGCTACACTATCATGGGCGACT
>NZ_CALXIN010000111.1 GCF_944388365.1 uncultured Negativibacillus sp.
CCTACAACTATGATGAGATTGTTGTAGTCGACCTGCGTACGCTGGCAAAGAGTGTCAGCGAGCTGATGAACGAGGATTTTGACGACATCTTTGTGATGTACAATTTCTCCACCTTCATCTCGGATGCAAGCAACCTTGCAAAGTTGAAATACTAGCAAAAAAGGATGGCAGAAGCCATCCTTTTTTGCTGCACAGGGAAAGCCTCTTATCATACAAGTTTTGCCTGCATGTTTAATCTTCCCTCAGCAAAGACATACTTGCTCGAGAAGATAGACCAAGTCTCAGCTGGGCTGCAATTTTTTCCGTTTTGTTTTAGCATGCGAAATTAAATATGGATAAAATGTAAAGAGATTATAATTTTGTTATGAATTTAACGATTCATTTATTGACCTCGCGACAGATCAGTGTTAGAATAAATATATAAAATTTATTCTTGATGTGAATAAATTATTGTAATTTCATAATAAGGGAGGATTTTCATCATGAAAGGTTTTGCAATGCTGGGAATTGGTCGCGTAGGCTGGATTGAAAAGGACAAGCCTGTCTGCGGTCCGCTGGATGCACTGGTTGAGCCAATCGCTGTTTCGCCGTGTACATCGGACATTCATACCGTATGGGAAGGCGCCATCGGTGACCGCCACGACATGATTCTGGGACACGAAGCGGTCGGACGGGTCGTCGAAGTTGGTTCGCTGGTCAAGGACTTTAAGCCTGGAGACAGAGTCATCGTTCCAGCCATCACACCGGATTGGGCGTCGCTGCAGGCACAGGGCGGCTATTCGATGCACTCGGGCGGAATGCTGGCAGGATGGAAGTTCTCCAACTTTAAGGACGGTGTGTTCGGGGAGCTGTTCCACGTCAACGAGGCCGACGGAAACCTGGCAAAACTGCCTGACAGTCTGGACCCAGCGGCAGCAGTCATGCTCAGCGATATGGTGCCGACCGGTCTGCACGGTGTTGAGCTGGCAGATGTGCAGTTCGGCGACACCGTCTGTGTCATCGGTATCGGTCCTGTCGGTCTGATGTCGGTTGCCGGTGCTGCTATCCGCGGCGCATCCCGACTGTTCGCCGTCGGTTCCCGTCCAAACTGCGTTGCGCTGGCGAAGGAATACGGCGCAACCGACATCATCAACTACCGCGACGGCGACATCGTCAAGCAGGTGATGGAGCTGACCAAGGGTCAGGGTGTTGACCGCGTCATCATCGCAGGCGGTGACAACGATACCTTCGCACAGGCCATCGACATGCTCAAACCAGGCGGCCGCATCGGCAACGTCAACTATCTGGGTTCGGGCGACTTTGTCAAGATTCCACGTGTGGAATGGGGCTGCGGCATGGGCCACAAGACCATTGCGGGCGGCCTGATGCCCGGCGGCCGTCTGCGCATGGAGAAGCTGGCTTCGCTGATGGAAACCGGCAGACTTGACCCAGGCAAGATGCTGACCCATCGCTTCGAGGGCTTTGAAAATATGGAAAAAGCGCTGATGCTGATGAAGGACAAACCAAAGGATCTGATCAAACCAGTCGTTATCATCTAAAGAAAAAGAACGAGGCTTCCTCCCGTGGTGGGAGGAAGCCTCGTTTTGCTGTTACCATAAATTTAGCGCTCGGTTTTCCAGAAGGCGACCGAGTAAGGAGCAAGCTCCGAGCCGCCGCCAAAGTCGTGCAGCTTTCCGGTGATGAGATCGACCGCCTGACCGCAGCGCGCGTCGAAGTGCGCCACATAGGGCTGGTCGTCGATGTTGATGGCGACCAGTACCCGTTCATCCTCAAAGATGCGCTCCCAGATGGCCTGACGGTTGGTCAGCACCAGCTGCTTAAAGTCGCCGTAACAAAGTGCCTTGCTTTCGCGGTGAGCTTTTGCCATGCGTGCAATCAGTTCGGTCAGCTCGTTTACCTGTGGTGCATCAAAGCATGGGCGCAGATTGTCGTCGCTGCCAGGTGTTTTGACGCCTTCGCAGGCCCATTCGCTGCCGTAGTACAGACAAGGGATGCCAGGCATTCCAAACAGCATCCCGTACAGCTGGGACAGATGACGTTTGTCCTGCAGGATGGAGGCAGCACGGGTGACGTCGTGGTTGTCTACAAAGCTCAGCAGGTGCTTGCCGCGGTACAGTGTCCAGTTTTCCGGTCCGAACTGCCGCAGCAGCGAGTGGGTGATTTCAAACAGGTTGTGGCTGTTGCAGGAGGAGTAAAGACCCTTGTAGCACTCGTAGTTGGTGCAGGAGTGCAGCATCTGGTCGTTGACGATCTGGTTGTAATCGCCGTGCAGCACTTCGCCGATCAGCACAAAGTCCGGCTTCAGCTGCTGGGTGAAGGTGCGCAGCTGGCGCAAAAAGTCACGGTCGAGCAGGTAAGCGACGTCCAGACGAAGTCCGTCGATGTCAAATTCCTCCACCCAGCCACGGATGCAGTCGAACAGATGGGCGACGACCGCAGGATTTTTCAGGTTCAGTTTGACCAGCTCATAATGACCTTCCCAGCCCTCGTACCAGAAGCCGTCGTTGTAGCAGGAGTTGCCGTCGAAGGACAGATGAAACCAGTCCTTGTAAGGGGAGTCCCACTTTTTCTGACGGACGTCCTCGAACGCCCAGAATCCGCGTCCGACGTGGTTGAACACGCCATCCAGCACTACGCGGATGCCCGCAGCGTGCAGCTTGCGGCAAACCTCGGCAAAGTCGGCGTTGGTTCCAAGACGGCAGTCGATGCGGCGAAAGTCGCGGGTGTCATAGCCGTGGCTGTCCGATTCAAACAGCGGCGAAAAATAGACTGCATTGCAGCCTAAATTGGCGATGTGATCCACCCAGTCGCCGACCTTGGCAATGCGGTTGACACATTGTCCGTCGTTTTGACGCGGTGCTCCACAGAAACCGATCGGATAAATCTGATAAAATACACTTTCATACGCCCACATGCAAAAAGTCCTCCTTTGTCAAATGCTGTCACACTGCGTTGGAAATTCATCGTATAAAAAGCATGCGCTGCTTTGGAAATCTTCAAACAAATTCCTTTTTCAGTATACGATAAAAATACGCTTTTGCCAATAGACAAGAATAAAAAATTGATGGTTTTGTGCAAAACATATAAGAATAAGGAGGTATCCCCACAGAATAACCGAGGAAATGAAGAGACGGAAAGAAATGGAACTGTACTTTTTGCAGAGATTTTGCTACAATGGAAAAAAGGCAAAAGGGGATGGAAGGATGACACAGGACGTTCTGATGTTTTTTGACAAGGACCCGAACATGCTGCCGCTGTATGAGGCGTTGGAGCAGCAGATTCTTTCCCGCATCGAAAATGTACAGCTGCGGGTGCAAAAGACGCAGATCAGCTTTTATAACCGGCATTTGTTCGCGGCAGTCGCGTTTTTAAAGGTGCGCAAGGCAAATCAGCGTCCGCCGCACTTTATCACCCTGACCTTTGGACTGAACTACCGCTTGGATTCCCCACGGATCGATGCTGCCACCGAACCCTATCCTGGTCGCTGGACCCATCATCTTCTGCTCGACAACATCGGACAGATCGACGATGAGCTGATGGGCTGGCTTTTGCAGGCGGCTGCATTTTCGGACAGCAAGCGATGAGGACAGCATAAAATTTAAAAACAGACAGCAGGCACAGACAACAGAAAAGGTTGTCTGTGCCTTTTTGCGTTTTGACAGAGATTCCTTGAAGGCAAGCACTACGGAAAAAAGAAAATCAATGCTATCGACACATCTTTTTTCCAAATTTTGCATAGCATCCATAGGTAGGTGTATAAAATCAAGACAGATGTCCTATCCTCTGGTTGATCGCCTCAGGGAAAGAGCCATAAAGGAGAACATATTCATGAAAAAAGCATTTTTGTCCGTATTGATGATGATTCTGATTGTCAGCGCAGTCTGCCAGCCATTGGTAGAAACTGCCTTTGCTTCGATGGAACCACCGTCAGAAACAAAACTGTTGGATACCACTTTGCAGAAAAAGAACGTTGAACAATCCATCGCAGAGCAGCCTGTCAAGCAGGAGAACACTGCTGCGAACGTCCGAACAAGAGAAGTACCGGAGCAGGAAAGTGTGCAGGCAGAAAAAGCGGCGACTGTACCGGAGAAGGAAAGCGTGCAGGCAGAAAAAGTGACGACTGCACCGAAGCATCAATCTGCTTCAGAGGAAGCGGCGGCGGTAATGGCAGAGGAAATCCCTCTGTCCGAGGAGCTGGTGCAGACGGCGCTGACTGCCTGCGAACAATATGAGGTGCCGCCGCAGCTGCTGTTTGCGGTGATGGAGGTGGAGAGCGGGTTTCAAACCGACGCACAAAACGGAGCCTGCACCGGATTGATGCAGATTCACAGCATCAACCTGCCGTATTTGCAGGAACAGATCGGAATCAATGACCTGAGCGATCCCGAGCAGAATATTCAGGCGGGAGCTTTTATCCTGGGCGGGTATCTTTCGCGTTACAATACAGAGGACAGTTTGATGGCCTACAATCTGGGGGAAGGCGGCGCAAAGAAACAGTGGGAACAGGGAATTCACGGGACTGCCTACACCGAGAAGGTGCTAAACGAGATGGAATAAAAAATGGACAGGGCGATGGAAAACATCGTGTCCTTTGGTCGATGAAAAAGAAAAAGCAGCGGTTTCTCAAAAGAGAAACCGCTGCTTTTTGGGGCTAGAGATGGGAATCGAACCCACGACCTGCTGATTACGAATCAGCTGCTCTACCGACTGAGCCACTCTAGCAAAGATTTTTTATCAAAAATCCGAACCTATTATACATGATAATAAAGGTAAGGTCAAGAGAAAACAGAAAAATTTTCCTTTCAAAACGGATTGGTTGCAATATTTCCTAATTTTATTGCAGAAACAGCTGCCTTTTCGGTAAAATTGACAAATGTGAAGAAACTGTGTTATACTAGGATACATTCTGATTCTGTACGGTATAGGTTGTGCGGTACAGCATAAAAATGGATGATGAAAGGAGAGAGGGTCATGATGGAATCTCTGGCTTCTTTTTTGCAGACCGAGCTGTGGGTGCAGCTGGAATTTTTGCTGCGCATTGTTGTAGCGGGTGTCTGCGGATTGTTTATCGGCCTGGAGCGAAAAAACCGCCTGAAAAACGCCGGACTGAAAACCCATCTGCTGATTGCGGTGACCAGCGCGCTGATGGTGATTATCTCCAAGTATGGATTCTCTGATGTGCTTTCGATGGGACTTTCGGTGGATGCTTCGCGTGTCGCAGCAAGTGTCGCCAGCGGCATCGGCTTTTTGGGCGCAGGACTGATTCTTGCCGGCAAGCACGAGGTCATCGGAGTGACCACTGCCGCCGGTGTCTGGGCGACGGTGGGAATCGGCATGGCGCTGGGTGCGGGAATGTACTTCCTCGGCATTGCTTCCACTATTCTGATTCTGGTCAGCCAGACCATTTTACATAAGCGGCTGAT
>NZ_CALXIN010000112.1 GCF_944388365.1 uncultured Negativibacillus sp.
GTATAACCAATTTTCGAGGAAAGGAGAATGAATAAAACCACCCCTTTCGAGATGGTTTTATTATACGTGAGAATATGGGAATCATTAGTTCCAACAAACAGGTAGATGTGTCCCAGATCGGCTGTGACGGCACTGCCCGTGTTTCGCTTGCAATCACAGCGGCGCCGGATATCCTGCAAAATCCGGCTGACATTGTGCTGGTGCTGGACCGTTCCGGCAGTATGCAAGGTACACCGCTTGCCAGTATGAAGGCGGGTGCCAATGCATTTATCGACATTATTGCGGAGGCAACCGAGGGTACCGGAGGAAACATCGGTTCCGGCAGCCGGATTGCGATTGTCAGCTTTTCGGATACCGCCACTGCAAATACGCAGCTCATTACCTCGGTGAGCACCCTGAAACAGGCGGTCAATTCACTGACTGCCGGAGGTTCCACCAACCATGCGGATGCCTTTTTCCGTGCTTCCCAGCTTTTGAGCGGCACAACAGCCTCTCAAAAGGTGATTGTCATGTTTACTGACGGCAAGACGACGTCCGGTTCTCCACCGGCTCCGGTCGCAGCTGCCGCCAAACAGGCAGGTGCAGTGATCTACTGTATCGGTCTGATCGGCAGCGATGGCATTGACGTCGCTGCCCTCAATGAGTGGGCCAGCGATCCGGATGTCACCCATGTGGCGATTACACCCGACGCAAGCGACCTGGAAGAACTTTTCAAAGAGCTGGCAGAGAACATTTCCAAACCTGGTGCCACCGAAATTGTGATTGATGAGCTGGTCAACAGCGACTTCAGAATCACTTCGATGATGTCTCCGAATAAAGGAACTGCCATGCAGACAGGACCGCAGTCGCTGCAATGGAAGATTGCCCAGCTGGGTGTTTCCAGCAGCGAGAGCGCGATTCTGGAATTTGACATTGAGCACATCTCAGCCACCGGCGGACTCAAGAAGGTGAACGATTCGATCACTTACAGCGACAAGGAAGGAAATATCGTTTCCTTCCCTGACCCAAGTCTGATGGTGGACTGCGACGTCATCGTCCGCCCAGAACCCTGTCCAAAGCCGATCGACCTGGAGGTGGAAGGCTGCCGTGATACGGCTGTCGTTGATCTGGGTGAGGTCGAGCTGGAGTCGTTGGGCCGTATCGTCGAGCTGAGCCTGACGGTCAAGGACGTCTGTCCCGGGCGCCGCGTTGCGCTGGCAATCATCCTGACCGAGGTGGACGACAACGGTGAGGAATATCCGCGCGGCATGAAGGCGTTTACACTGCCCGCCCATGATGGTCCTGGTTGCCGCGATGTCCGCGTCGAGTGTGTTCACTTTGTACTGCCGGAGGATCTGGATGTCTCCGAAGAAACCCCGAATTCGCTCTGTGGTACTCGTCGCCTGAAAGCACGGGTGCTGGCAAACCAGATCGACACCGACTACCGCTGCTGCGGAGAACTGGTGATGGGACGATAAACGATGCAAAAAGGAGAGGGAAATCCCTCTCCTTTTTACAGTTCTTTTTGAAAACAGATGATGCGGTTTGCCTCCTGAAACCCGCAGGCAAGGTGAAAATGCAGGCTGTCTGCGTTGGTCAGCTCACAGTCGCTGGCAAATTCCAGACAGCCCTGTTGTTTTGCCCAGCTTTCGCAGGAGGACAGCAGCTGGCGGGAGATGCCGCGGTGCCGGTACTGCGGCAGGACGAAGATACCCTCCAGATAACCCACGGGACTGTGGGAGCATCCTTCCACGTAGTCGTGGCGCAGCGAGCGCTGCGCAAATCCGACCATCTGTTCCTCCTCCCAGGCGGCAAATACGGCGCCGCCGCAGGAAAGAAAGGAACAAAACTCGGTTCCAAGTTCCTCAGGAGAATGATGCGGCCAGAGCTGATGCGCCAGAGCAGCCAAACAATCCAACTCGACGGGATTAGAGGGAGAAAGACAGGTGATGTTCATAAGCTTTCCATTACCTCGTCTGCAAGAAACGGTCGATATTGGCAATCGACTTTTCGGTCAGTCGCTCGATTGCCTGATAGGAGCCGCCCGAGTAGCCGCCGTAGCAGCTGACATTTTCAATCTCCTGAAGCGACGGATCGCCCAGCGCCATCATGCTGTCGCAGAAATAGTAGTTGTCTCCGTGTGCAAGCCACTTTTTCAGGGCGTTCAGGTCGCAGGCGGGAGTGAGTCCGGTGTTAAACAGAATCTTGTGGTTACCAAGAGCCTGAAACTCCGGTTCGTTTAACAGGGTGACAAATTTGTTCAGGCAGGTGCAGATGCAGATATTTTTGGAGAGAAGCTCCTCCAGCGGCAGATAGCGGATGCCTTCTGCTTCGATCTGCGCCTTGTGGCTGCGGCTGTAATAGGTGACGTCCGCACCGAAGAAGTGCAGCGCCCGTGCAACCACCTGACCGGTTGCTCCCATGCCGATGATGCCCACCGGAATGCCGGTCAGCTCGAGCGGACGGTCGCTCCAGCGCTTGCCATGGAAGCCGTGCAGCAGGTCGGCAAGCTGGGAAACGACGTACTCTCCGACACCCTTGTCGCCGTAGTCGCTGACGCCGGTGACGGTGATGCCGTGTTCTCTGGCGCAGCGGATATCTACGCTGGCGCTGGCTTCGTCATACAGACTGCAGCACATCCCGATGTAGCGCAGTTTTGGACAGTGCTCGATGATGTTGGCAGTGATCTGGGTGGTGATGTTGACCAGGATGGCGTCCGCATCCTTGGCGCGTCGGATGACCTCCTCCTCGGTTTGAGGAATGTCGTCATAAAAGACAAAGGTTTCGGCGCGTTTGGCAAACTGCTCGTTTGCATTTGGGGTAAGGTTGAGTCGTTCGACGGCGACAAGCTGTTGAAACATAAGATGACCTCCTGATAAATCAGAATGATTGTGCATTGTTTTCTTCCCGTTCCCATGTCAGCTGGAGAGTTCCGTCCGCCTGCTCAAAGAAGAGGACAAGCTCGCAGCGTCCGGATGCCATCAGCTGGGAGGGATGTTCTGTGCCCAGCAAAAGCGGAGCATTGGCTCCCTTGCAGTGAATTTCTGCCCGCACCGTTCCTTTGGTCACATTGCAGGACAATGTAAAGCGGTAGCGGCAGTTGCAGGAAAGGCGCAGGACACGTCTGGTGTAATCTGTGCAGCCGGAAAAGGTGACCTTGCGGCTGTTTGGCACGCCGGCTCTGACATCGAGGTAGAGCAGCGCCCGCTTGCAGTTGATGACCAGCATCCCGTTTAACCACAGGAGATAGAACACAGGAATCAAAAGAAGAAGGAGCAGAAAATGCATCTTTCCTCCTATCAGAGCTTCCTTGCAATCTGCAAAGCCTGTTCAAAAAACTGGTGTCGGCTTTGCTGGGTCATTGTCCACGCCCAAGCAGGGTCTCCTTCATGCAGCGGATGCTTGTCCGAGGCAATCAGGATGGACACCACGTTGAGTCCAAGGTATGCACCCACCGAGAACAGCGCCGATGTCTCCATGTCCACACCGACAGCGCCTTTGTCCCGCCAGAGCTGTTCCTTATAAAAGGTTTGGCGATAGACCGCATCGCAGGAAACAATAGGTAGCGATTTGGCTGTCTTGACGGTTTCCATCGCCAGCCGATGCAGGGAGGAGGAGGGAGCAGCCTCCTCGATGGAATCATAATAGTGCAGAGAAGTGCCCTCCTCCACAAAGGCTTTGTGCGGGATGAGGATGTCCCCACTGTCAATTTCTTCTCCAAAGGCGCCGAACATCCCGACGCTCAGCACGTTTTCGACGCCCAGGGCAGCCAGTATTTCCAACGTATCCACCGCCTGTGGTGCGCCGCGTCCGCCGTCGAGAAAACAGAAATGATTGTCCGCATCGAACTGATAGACCGGACAGGCGCGCAGAAAGCGCGGGAATTTTTCACACAGCAGGTGGGTGGGATAGTTTTGCTGCAAGTATTCCTCTCCGCTCATATAAAAGAGGACGGCGGTTTTGGGAAATGCGGGGATCTCGTTTGCATGTCCTGAATGAATATGTGCCTTTGCGGTGATAATGGGGCGGGTGTTGTCGTCAGGATATTTCCACATTATTTTTCCTCCTCTATGCAGACAGAATGGTTACCGATATTATAGCATAAAACCTTCTCTGCCGCCAGAAATTGCAGCGATAAAAAAACAGCCCGAACCGATCGGTTCGGGCTGTAAGTATTGTTTTGCTTGCAGGAGCAATTATACCATCGAATGTGGGTCGAGGATCTTCTCAATCTCTTCGTCGGTGAATTTGCCGCTCTCATGCAGCAGTTCACGAACGGACTGACCGGTCTTGATTGCTTTCTTAGCAATGTCAGCAGCAAACTGGTAACCAACCTGTGGGCAGATTGCAGTGATGATACCAACGGAACCGTCAACCAGAGCCTGGCAGCGATCAGCGTTAGCAGTGATACCGGATACGCAGTTGTCAACGAAGGTCTCAACAGCACCAGCCAGAGCATTGATGGATTCGAACAGCTTGTGGTAGAGAACTGGCTCTGCGTAGTTGAGCTCGAGCTGACCAGCTTCAGCAGCTTTGGTGATGCAGACATCGTTGCCCATGATGCAGAATGCAGCCTGAGACATAACCTCTGGGATAACTGGGTTTACTTTACCTGGCATGATGGAAGAACCATTCTGTTTTGCAGGGAGGTTGATCTCCTGGAAGCCGCAGCGTGGGCCGGAGGACATCAGACGGAAGTCGTTAGCCATCTTGGAGCAGGAGATTGCGCAGGTCTTCAGGCAAGCAGAAACGTATGCATAAGCATCTAGGTTCTGAGTACCGTCAACCAGGTCATCAGCTTTTACCAGTGGCAGGCCGGTGATCTTTGCAAGTTCTGGAGCCAGAGCGTTAACATAGTCTGGGTTAGCGTTCAGAGCTGTACCAACAGCGGTACCGCCCATGTTGATTGCGTACATACCTTCCATAGCGCCGTTGAGACGAACCAGGTCACGTTTGATTGCTTTGCGGTATGCACCAAATTCAGAGCCGAGACGGATCGGAACTGCGTCCTGCATCTGGGTACGGCCCATCTTGATGATGTTGTGGAATTCTTCTTCTTTAACTGCCAGAGCAGCTTCCAGACGTTCTACCTGAGCGATTGCTTTTTTCAGCAGTTTGATTGCGGTCAGCTTAGCAGCAGATGGGAAAACGTCGTTGGTGGACTGAGCGCGGTTTACATGGTCGTTTGGATGAACGATCGAGTAGTCGCCTTTGGTGCCGCCGAGGATTTCGATTGCACGGTTAGCGATAACTTCGTTTGCGTTCATGTTTGCAGTGGTGCCTGCACCGCCCTGGATTGGGTCGCACAGGAACTGGTCATGCAGCTTGCCAGCGATGATCTCATCACAAGCCTGGCAGATGGCGTCTTTGATCTTTTCGTCCATCTCGCCTACCT
>NZ_CALXIN010000113.1 GCF_944388365.1 uncultured Negativibacillus sp.
GCTCATAGCTGGGAGCCTCGGTGGTTCCGTTGGCAAAGCCAACCTGGGTACGCACGACTCCTTTGATCTGGTCCAGATATTTCTGGGTGCCCCAGAAGCATCCCCCAGCAAGATAGATTATTTTTTCCATATTTATGCGTCCTCCCTGTCCTTGAAAGCAAAGTAGAGCATCGTCACCTGACGGAAGAACTGCTCCTTGGTTTTGGCGTCCAGCATGTCGCTTTCAAACAACACCTGAACCATGTTCTGAAGCTGTTGCACCCGCAGCTGTGATTCTCCTGCTGCATCGTCTCCACTCTGCATCAGCAGCTCGGTGGGAACCTCCAGTGCTCGGCAAAGCCGTTCCACAATATCAATCTTGGGTGCGCGGCTGTTTTTCTCGTAGTTATGAATCGACCGTTCGGTGATTCCTGTCTGGCGGGCCAGCTCACTCTGGGTGATGCCGGCAGCTTTCCTTGCTCTTTTTAAGTTTTCCCCAAAAGACACATCCATCGTTCCCTTCTCTGCCGGGCGTCTTTTTGCCCGTTTTCTTTTCTCAACACATTGCGATCTTTCCTCTGAAGATCAGCAGAAATATCAAAAATCCTCCCACAAACACCAGCATCCAGCCGGTAAAAAACCTTTGACTTCGATTTCGCCCGAGGATCAGGGCTGCCACCGAACACAGCATCATCAAAACGGATGCTGCCATCAGGGCATGGTACAGTGCCGCCGGCACTGTGATCCAGCTGACTCCTCACGCCATTCGATCTTCCTCCCCTCTTTTTCTCCTGTCGTTTATTATGACAGATAGTTTTTCTTATTATAACATATAACTTTCAATTTTCAAACAAATGATCCCACAGTTTAATATTTCCAACATCTTTTGCAACATTTTTTGTGCAATGTAAAAAGGGATGGACGTAAATTGTCCATCCCTTTTACTGTTTGTGCGATTTACAGCACAATTTTATCAAAATGGATCCCTGCTTGTTCCAGCATTTTGCCTTCGCGGCGATGGCAGCTGAACAACAGGATCTGTCCGTCGGTGGTCTGCTGCAGATACCGCAGAAGCTGTGCGGCGCGGCGGTCGTCGATCTGGGTGAAGCTGTCATCCAAAATCAGCGGAATCGGGCAGTCACTGCACAACAGGCGCATCAGCTCAATGCGCATCACCAGATAAAGCAGGTCGGAGGTGCCGCTGCTGAGATTTGCAGCCTCCACCAGCTGTCCGCTTTGGCGGTCCTCCACGCGGACGCCCAGCACCTGGTCGATGACCACGCGGGTGTATCGTCCTTCAGTGATCTGTTCGATGGCGGCGGATACCCGCTCATTGAGCTGCGGCGCAAAGTCGCGGTGCAGCTGACCGCTCAGGTGCAAAAGCTTTTCCTTTGCAAGTCCCAATGCTTCCAGCTCGAAGCGATAGCCCTCGCAGAGCTCCTTGACGCTCTCCAGCTCTGCCAGCACCTGTCCTGATGGGCGCTGTGCTTCCTCCCTGCCCTGAAACAGTCCGTCCAGATTGGCTGCCTGTTTGGAAAGCGTTTCCAGCTGCTGTTCTAATTCATGCAGCTGCTCCCGCGCTGCCGAAAGTTCGGGAACTTCCTGTCCGTCCGATGGAGCATGGGAGCGCACCGTCTGTTCCAGCTCGTGATAGCTGTATCCTCCCAGCGTTTCGTCAAACAGCTGCTTTTGGAGGTTGAGCTCGATGCAGACCTCGTCGTAGCGGCGCTTGCCCTGACGGCGATATTCCAGCTCGTCGGCGGCGATGCTCTCCTTCTGCGGGTCGGAGGTGACCAGCGCCTGTGCGATCGAGGCGTTGATCTGCTCGATCTGCTGCGCGCAGTTTTGTTCCTCCTGTTGCATCTGGGTCTGCTGCAGGCGCAGACGCTGCAGCTCGGCGAGAATACGCTTTGCCTGTCCGACCGATTCGCGCAGCGATTTGGAGCACAGATCCGCCTGCGGATTGCCGGTCAGCGCCGCAAGATACTGTCCCAGTTGCTGATACAGCTGCTGGGCGGTCTGGATGCGGTCGCGAAGCTCCTGTTCCAATGTCCGCTGCTGGCGGGAATACTGTTCCAGCCGGTCGTTATCCAGCTGCGCTTTGCGGAGCATCTCCTCCATGGCTGCCAGCGGATCGGACTGGGTGTTCAGCTGCGGATAATCGTCCATCAGCTGCTCGAGCAATACCTTCGCACGGCGGGAAGGATGCTGTGCCGGACGAAAGAGCAAAAATCCTCCCAGCATCAATAGCGCCAGCGCAGGTACGGCGGTGAGTGCACCGGCGGTGCGCATCGACGGCACCAGCACTGCCGTCGCGACCGCCGCCACCAGAAGTACCGCTCCGACACCCAGCGCAAGCCAGGCGGCATTTTGAAAGGAGGAGGTCTGCGGTTTGGACAGCCGGCGCATCGTCTGCACATCTGCCTCCAGCTTTTCTGCGTCCACCCATCCAATGCTGCGGCACTGTTCGGTGAGCGCTGCCAGCTGCTGCTTCTGCTGAACGATCTGTTCTTTCTGCTGGGCAAGCTGGCGGCTGCGTTCACACATCAGGTCGTACTGCTGCAGCAGCTGTTCGTCCGCGCTGTGTACCTCCAGAGTGGCATACAGGTTTTCCAGCTCCCGACACCGCTGGGTAAGCTGTTCGTTTGCACGGCGATATTTTTCGGCGGTGCGGGCAATCTGCATCCGTGCGCCCAGCCGTTTCTGTGCCTGATCCACCGCCGCCAGATCGACCTTGCTGTAAACTTGCAGCCGTTCCTGTTCCCGTTCCAGCCGTTCGATGCGCTGCTTGATGTTCTGCGCCTTGAGGTACTTTTCCTCCAGCTGCCTGCGGCAGCCCTCGCGGATGGTCGCTTCCAGAGCGGTCTTTTCCTTTTGCAGCTGCCGCAGCTGTTGTTCCAGCTCGGTGCGCTGGCGGCGAAGCTGGAGTTCCTCCGCTTCCTTCTGACAGGCGAGCGTCCACTCGCTTTCTAGCTCCTTCTGGCGCTGGCAGGCCTGTCCATAGGGAGTTCTGCTCTTTTTGGGTGTGCCGATCGCCTCAGACTTTTGTTCCAGCTGACAAAGCACCGCCTGCAGGGAAAGTCCCGCATCGCCGGTGCCGGTCATCGAAAGCAGCCGGTCGTTTAGCTGCGCCGAGAAGCTCTCCTCCCTGGAAACACTGCCGCAGCTCAGCTGGGCGATGCTGGCGGTATTGAGGAAGGCGGTTTTGGTCATGCCCAGCAGCGTTTCACCCACCTGCACCTGTCGGGTGACCGGATGATAGGGAAACTCCTGGGTGCAGTCCTCGCCGGTCTGCGCATCGTAGACCCGCACCGACTCGCTGTCGCGGTCAAAGCTACGCTCGATGCGGTAGCTGCGCTCTCCACGTCGGCAGACCAGCACGCCGCGATAACTTCCGCCGTCCCAGGGCTTATACTTTTCCTGATGGAAGGTATAGCTGCGGCGCTTTGCCTCCGGCTGGAAAAAGCCGTAAAACATTCCCGTCAAAAACGCCTGCACGGTGCTTTTTCCAGCCTCGTTCTCTCCTTCGATCAGGTTAAGGCCCTCTCCAAAGGTGATGCTTCGTCCGCGAAACTGTCCAAATCCCACCAGTTCCAGACGGATAATCTGCAGCGGCTGCACTAGCTTTCCCTCCCTTTCTGTGAAATCAACGCTTCCAGCCCATATTCCAGGGCACGGCGATGGACAGCGTCCATCGTTTCCCCTTGGAAGCTCGCGATAAAGTCGCCGATGAGGTTGCCCTGATTCTCCCGACCGAGCTGCTTGAGGTCATAGTCAGGAGTGGTCTGATCGTCCAGGCGGCAGAGATAGCCCTTTCCCAACAGCTCCTCCCGAATGCGCGAAAGATCCCAGCCTGCGCAGGACGGATGGGTGCCGTAGAGCCCGACGGTGTAGATGTCGTCCTGACAGGGCAGCTTTGCGGCGATGCGCTCAGCGATGGCAAGCTCGGCATCCTGTGCCGCGGTCTGTACCGTCAGTGTGCGGTAGTTCCTGCGGGCAAAAGGAACAAACTGCACCTGTTGGTTTGTTTCGTCTGTGTCCACCAGCCAAAAACCGTGGCTGCCTTCCTCGCCAAAGTCCAGCGGCTCCGGACTGCCGGCGTAGCGCACATTCGGTGCAAGTTCCATCGGCGAATGGATGTGTCCCAGCGCTACATAGTCAAAGCCTGCCTGCGACAGAGCATCTTTGTCCACCGGCAGATAGCGGCTCTCCTCGGAGAGTGCATCGGCGTGCAGCATCAGAATCTGGTACAGATTGCTGTGTGCGTCCGCCTTTGGGACACTAAACGGTTCGGTCATCTCCTTTTTATCCCAGCTGTGGCAGGTGATCGACGCGCCCAGCGGCTCCAGCGTCATCCTGCTGATTCCAGGCGGCGCAAGATAGAGCCTGCGGCTCCAGCTGATCTTTTGATAGGCGCTGTTTTCGATCTGCGGGTCGTGGTTGCCCGAGATGGCAAACACGACGGCGCGCTTCAAACGCTCGATCATCGCATTGATGTTGCGCAGCTCCTCCACGCAAAGCTGGTCGCTGTTGAGAAAATCTCCGCAGCACAAAATCAGATCCACCTGATGTTCGTTTGCATAGTCAATGATTCTCGAAAAGGTATCCAGCAGTTCCCTGCGGCGCTGCTGAGCAAAGGCTCTGCCATAGCGCGCCTCGGAAAACACCCTGCCAAGGTGCAGGTCGCCGGTATGTAGAAACCTCATGGGGTCTTCCTCCTAAAAAATCGAAATTATGTCCTAGTATAGCACAAAGCGTTCCGCAGGGCAACCAAACTTTATTCGCAGATTTTCTTCCTATTTAATATACACAAAGCAAGACCTCAGCTAAGCCGCTGAGGTCCTGATAGAAATTACATCTGATAGAGCATGGCGTTGCAGATTGCAGCGGCGACATTGCTGCCGCCCTTTCTTCCGCGTGCCACAATGCAAGGGACACCGGTCTGCAGGATCAGCTCCTTGGCTTCGACGACGTTGACAAAGCCGACCGGCACGCCGATAATCAGCTCTGGGCGGAGCTTCTGCTCCTTGATCAGCTCATAGAGCTTGACCAGCGCCGTCGGTGCATTGCCGATGGCAAAAATGAGCGGCACCGACAGCTCGGCTGCCTTCTCCATGCTGGCGGTAGCACGGGTAGTTCCCTGCGCTTTTGCCTTCTGTGCGACGTCCTCGTCGGACATAAAGCAGTAGGCTTCGCCGCCGTACTGTTTTAAGCGGGTTTTGTTGATGCCCGAACGCGCCATCTGGGTGTCGGTGACGATGCAGGCGCCGCGGCGCAGCGCCTCGATGCCGGCGGCGACGGCGCCCTCGGAGATATA
>NZ_CALXIN010000114.1 GCF_944388365.1 uncultured Negativibacillus sp.
TTTGGCGCGCCTTTCGTCCATTTCCTCGCGATAGGAAATGGACCCCGGGGTGCAGGGGCGGGGAGCCTCCCTGCAAATAGGTCTTGCAGGGACTATCCTGCAAAAAAAGGAAAGTCCCTTGGAGAAGGAGGGGATCTCCCCGCCTTCTCCGTATAAGCGCTGCTGCAACCTCCCATACTGAGGGAAACCTCCGCCGGTAAAAAGATGCGGCTTGACAGATAGAGTGGGGAAAGGTACAATAAAAAAGAATACATTATGATGGGAATTTTGCGCAGTCGCACTTTCGGCGACATGCTCCCTTTCTTGAATTTATCTATTTTTTGCTGCGAAGGACAGGGTAACCTGTTTTTTATAGAGAACATCAAAATATAAATCAACGCGGGGAATACTGACCCGCCAACGTCCGACGACGCCAGAATTACGTTGACAAATTGTCATAACGACGCATTTGGGAAACTGATGTGAAAAATGCGCGCGATTTGTTTTGAAACTACCTTATAAAAAGCACCCTCTTTTTGTGACGAGCCACAACTGCAGAACGGTATCTATTTAAAAAGCAGAGGGGCAGAAAAAAAGAGCGGACTTTTTGTATGAAAACACACCCATCGTCCATACAGGGACGTTATATCGGAGCGGTCGGACATCATGCATTCATAGGAGGAATTGCGAATGAACGAAAAAAACAACGGCACAGGGACCGCGGAGCCAAAAAAAGCGCAGAAGCCTGCGCGCCGCTATAACCGCAAGCCAAAGCAGTCCAAGGGCGACGCACTGGCACAGGCGGTACAAAGCGCTATCGAGCTGGTTAATCCGCTGGGCGGCGCAGAGAAAAAGTCCGGCCGTCCAAAACAGCCAAGACAGCAAAAACCAAAGGCGCAGACCGAACCGGCAGCGCAGGAAAAAACCGAAAAGCCGCAGCGCCAGAAAAATACCCGCCGCAAAAAAGAAGGCAAAAAACCGCTGGTGCGCATTATCCCGCTGGGCGGCCTCAATGAGATCGGCAAGAATATGACCGTGTATGAGTGCGGCAACGATATGTTCATCATCGACTGCGGTCTTGCCTTTCCAGATGAAACAATGCTGGGCATCGACATTGTCATCCCGGACTTCAGCTATGTGGTGCAGAACCGCGACCGCATCCGCGGTGTCTTTATTACCCATGGCCACGAGGACCACATCGGCGGCATCCCGTACCTGATGAAGGAGATCAACGCTCCGATCTACGCCACCAAACTGACACTGGGTCTTATCAAAAACAAACTCAAGGAACACGGCCTGCTCAATCAGGTCAAGATGGTCGAGGTGAAGCCTGGCAGCGTCATCAAAGCCGGCTGTATGTCGGTAGAGTTTATCCGCGTCAACCACTCGATCCCGGATGCCTGTGCCATGGCAGTCCATACACCGGCGGGTATCATTATCCAGACCGGCGACTTCAAGGTGGACTACACACCGATCGAAGGCGGCGTCATCGACCTGGGACGATTTGGTGAGCTTGGCAAGGAGGGCGTGCTCGCGCTGCTGCCGGATTCGACCAATATCGAGATGCCAGGCTCCACGCCGAGCGAGCGCACGGTAGGCGAGTCGTTTAACAAGCTGTTCCAGATGGCAGGCGACCGCCGCATCATCATTGCGACCTTTGCTTCGAACATCCACCGCATCCAGCAGATCATCGACTATGCAGCTAAATACGACAAAAAGGTGTCGGTATCGGGACGCAGCATGGTCAACGTCGTCGCCACTGCCATCGAGCTGGGCTATCTGAAGGTGCCGGACGGCGTGCTGGTGGACATCGACGTCGCCAACCGTCTGCCGTTTAACGAGGTGGTGCTGATTACCACCGGAAGCCAGGGCGAGCCGCTGTCGGCGCTCAGCCGCATGGCAATGAGCGAGCACCGCAAGGTTAAGGTGACTCCGAACGATTTTATCATCATTTCGGCGCGCCCGATTCCAGGCAACGAGAAGTTTGTCAGCCGCGTCGTCAACGAGCTGATGCAGCTGGGCGCCGAGGTTATCTACGAAAAGATGTACGAGGTGCATGTTTCGGGCCATGCCTGCCAGGATGAGCAGAAGCTGATGATGGCGCTGACCAAGCCAAAATACATCCTGCCGGTACACGGCGAGTACAAACACCTCAACAAATATTCGATGGTTGCAAAACAGATGGGCATCGATGAGGACCACGTCATCATCCCGTCGATCGGTAAGGTTCTGGAGACCGACGGCGAGATGTTCCGCATCGGCGGCGAGGTGCCGTCGGGCGCAGTGATGGTGGACGGTCTGGGTGTCGGCGACGTCGGCAGCATCGTGCTGCGGGACCGCAAGCATCTGGCAGAGGATGGTCTGATCGTGGTGGTAGCAGCCATCAACACCAAGACAAAGAAGATTGTTGCCGGACCGGATATCATCTCCCGCGGATTTGTGTATGTGCGCGAGGCGGAGGACATGATTAACGGTGCGCGTGACATTGCCAAGGACACACTGGAGGAGTCGATGAAAGGCGGCGTACGCGACTGGACCAGCCTGAAAAACCGGATGAAGGACGAAGTCAGCCGCTATGTTTACAACAAGACCAAGCGCAGCCCAATGATCCTGACAGTGATCCAGGAGGCGTAAGAGAAGGGGAGAAACCCCTTCTCAAACCCTTTGTTTCTTTGCAGGAAAGTTCCTGCATGACCTTTTTTGCGGGCTTACTCAGCCCGCGCCCGCGGAAACTTTCTTGTGTGAAGAAAGTTTCACAAAGAGCACACAAGGAACCTTCTGGTTCCTTGACCTCCAGCGAAGGGGGTCAGGGATGACCCCCTTTGAACCCCCTCTGTAACGGTAGAGGTTGCACTCGACAAAGGCGCTCTACTGCCCGAAGTGGCAGGTGCAAAACCTGACATCTTCCTGCTGCCGGAGTAGTCAGGGGGAGAGAACTTCGCAAGGCGAAGTTCCCGAGGGGATGTGCCCCTCAGAGGTGTTTCCAAAGAGGAAACTTCCTCTTTGGCGAATCTTTGGTTCCTTTCTTTTCGACAAGAAAGGAACCTCGGGCGCGGGCTGAGTAAGCCCGCAACGTTCTTGTAGAAAGTTTGGAGAATGGGCTTTGCCCATTCTCGGGACCGCACACAAAAAAGTAGGACAATGCAGAAAGCAGAGGTGCGGTCTTGCCCCTCAGAGGTGTTTCCAAAGAGGAAACTTCCTCTTTGGCGAATCTTTGGTTCCTTTCTTTTCGAGAAGAAAGGAACCTCGGGCGCGGGCTGAGTAAGCCCGCAAGGTTCTTGCAGAAAGTCCGAGTGCGGGCCCGGGTCGCATAGACCCGTATAAAAAATCCTCGCGCAATGAGGTGATATGATGAAGAAAAGAATGTTTTTGTTTGTGCCGCTGACCGTGGTGCTGGGCCTGATCAATGTCGCTGTGTTTGTCATGGCGCTGCTCTCCCAGAATGGCTGGCTGTTTGCAGGCTTCCTTGCCTTGCTGCTGCTGACCTTGCTGCTGGGCTACCTGCTGGCAACGCTCAGTAAAAGCATCAATAAATTCTATCAGACGATGGAAAAACAGCTTTCTCCCTATACCAATAAGGCACTGCGGGATTTCCCGCTGCCGGTGCTGGTGACCCGCCGCGGCGGTGAAATCATCTGGTATAACAATCAAATGCGGGAAAAGGTGTTCGGCGGTGAGGATTGCTTTGGCCATGGACTGGCCGAGTATTTTCCGAGCATCAATCTCCAGCTGGATTGTCCGGCACAGGGCTGCGGCGTGGAGTGCCGCGGTCATCAGTATACCGCTTACCATGCTCCTACCGGTGAGGAGGACAGCCGCCTGAGCGTCATCTACCTCATCGACGACGACAAATTAAAGCGCATCGCCAAGGAGTATTTCTCCTCCCGTCCGGTGGTCGCCATCATCCTCATCGACAACTATGAGGAGCTGCTGCAGAGCGCGCGCGAAAACGAGCGCTCCCAGATCATGGGCGAGATCGAGTATCAGATCGAATGTTACGTCGAAAACTACAACGGCGTCATCAAGAAGCTGGAAAAGGACCGTTACTTTGTGGCGTTTGAGGAGCGATACATGCGCTCCATCGTCGAGGAACGCTTTACCATCCTCGATACCGTGCGCAAGATCAACGCAAACGACAAGATGCCTGCCACCCTCTCCATCGGTGTCGGACGCGACGCTCAGAGCCTTCTGCAGGCTGAAAAGTTCGCCACTCAGGCGCTGGATATGGCGCTGGGACGCGGCGGCGACCAGGCAGCTGTCAAGAATAAAAACGGCTACGAATTCTATGGCGGCGTGTCCAAGGGCATCGAGAAGCGCACCAAGGTGAAGACCCGTATCGTGGCGGCAGCCTTGAGCGAGCTGCTCGATTCCAGCCAGAACGTGCTGATTATGGGCCATCGCTTTGCCGACCTCGACTGTCTGGGTGCAGCGGTGGGACTTTACTATCCGATTCAGCAGATGGGCAAGCCGGTCAAAATCATCCTGAACAGCCGCGCCAACATGGTCAAGCAGCTGCATGCAAGGCTCATTGAACAGGGCTTCGACCAGGCGTTCATCGAGCCGGAGGTCGCGCTTGACTATGTCACCGAGGAAACGCTGTTAATCATCGTCGATGTACATACTCCGCACTTTATCGAGGCTCCTGAGGTCTACAAAAAGTGCAAGAACGTGGTGGTCATCGACCACCACCGCAAGATGGTCGACTACATCGACAATGCGGTCATCTTCCACCACGAGCCGTACGCCTCCAGCGCCTCGGAGATGGTGGCGGAGCTGTTGCAGTACTTCGGCGATAAGTATAAGCCCAATTCGGCGGCAGCCGAGGCGCTGCTTGCCGGTATGATGCTGGATACCAAAAACTTTGTACTGCGCACCGGCGTGCGCACCTTCGAGGCGGCGGCTTATCTGCGCCGGATGGGTGCGGACACCGTCGAGGTCAAACGCCTGTTTGCCTCCAATATGCTGGCGTATCAGGAGCGATGCAAGGTGGTTTCGTCCGCCAAGCTTTACCGCCACTGTGCAGTGTGCGCCGTCAAGGAGCGCATCGACGAGATCAAGATCGTTTCGGCGCAGGCAGCCGACGAGCTGCTTGGCATCGAGGATGTGGACGCATCGTTCGTCTTTTACCATGAGTCGGACGACGTGGTTGCCTACTCGGCGCGCAGCATGGGTAAATTAAATGTCCAGATCATCATGGAAAAGCTGGGCGGCGGCGGTCATCTGACCATGGCGGGCGCTCAGATTCGGGGCATCGACCTGGAGGAAGCACACCAGAGAC
>NZ_CALXIN010000115.1 GCF_944388365.1 uncultured Negativibacillus sp.
AGGCTGGTGATCTGCTCCAGCACCCGATCAATCTCTGCGTTGAGGGAGGCTCGCTGCTCCTCGTACCGATGAATCAAATCCATGGGGGCCAGGATTTCTTCTTCCTCGTGGGGATAACCGCACTGGTCAAGGTTGTAGCCCAACTCTTCAGTAAGCTGATGAACGGTGAACTTTTTGGCCTTGTCGAAGCCGTCCTCGGTGATCTCCTGCCGGTTGTTCCACCAGTCCAGAACAGGCTGGAAGTGCTCCAGCTTCATGGGCTTGGTTTTGGAGAAATGCTTGTACCCCTCCGGCATATCCAGACGGTAAAACCAGGTTTCCTCGGTGGGGCGGGTGTTGTCAAAGAACAGGATATTTGTGGTGATGGAGGTATAGGGAGAGAACACACTTCCCGGCAAGCGGATAATGGTGTGCAGATTAAACTCCCGCAGCAGTTTTTTCTTGATATTCACCTTAGCATTGTCGGTGCCGAACAGGAAACCGTCGGGGAGAATCACTGCCGCCCGGCCATCCTGCTTTAACCGATACATGATGACGGACATGAACAGATCGGCGGTTTCCGAACTTGCCAAGTCTGTGGGGAAATGGTTCTTTACATCCGCCTTTTCGCTGCCGCCGTAGGGAGGATTCATGAGAATCACGTCCACTTTATCCTCCTCAGTGTAGTCCAGAACGTCGTGAAGCAGCGTATTGCTGTGGTACACCTGGGGCACATCCAGCCCGTGGAGCAGCAGATTGGTGACACAGAGCATATAAGGAAACTGCTTTTTCTCAATGCCATAGATAGAATTGGAATAGGCTTCTTCGTCCTCGGTGGTCTTGACCTGTTTTTTCAGTTCTTTCAGCCAGCTGACGATAAAACCGCCGGTGCCGCAGGCAAAGTCAGCCATGGTTTCCCCAATCCGGGGCTGGATGACCTGGGCCATAAAGTCCGTGACCGCCCGGGGGGTGTAAAATTCACCGGCAGAACCGGCACTTTGCAGCTCCTTCAGAATGGTTTCGTAAATCTCGCCAAAGGCGTGGCTTTCCTCATAGTCGCCTAAATCCAGATCATCGATGACGTTGATTACCTGCCGCAGCAGGACGCCGTCTTTCATGTACTGGTTGGCGTCGGCAAAGGTGGTCTGCACAATGGCTTTGTAAATAGGCGTAGATGCATCCACTGGCAACTTTTTCAAAGTAGGGAACAAAGTGTTGTTGACGAAGTCCAGCAGCTTGTCGCCGGTCATGGCCGTGCCGGATTTATCATCATGGGCCCAGTTCTGCCAACGGCAGTTCTCCGGCAGGATGGAAACATAGGCATCGTCATTGAATTCCCAGTCCTGCTCCTTTGCATCGTACACTTTCAAAAACAGCATCCAGGCAATCTGCTCAATTCTTTGGGCATCGCCGTTGATGCCTGCGTCGTTGCGCATAATATCCCGCAAACGCTTAACAAATCCGGTTAAATTGCTCATTCTATTTTTTCCTTCTTTATCGTCCGTATTTTTCAAACATCTCTTTTGCTCTGCCTTCGGTAAACAGCCATTCTTTCGGGATCTGATCCACCGTTCCATAAGCAGCTGCGGAGGCTCCCCATTCATGATGTTCATAGAGGATGGTGTCTCCACGGCCTCCAGCTTCATTGCACATAACTTCAGCAATTTCCTCCGGAGAAGCCAAATACATTCTTGGCATATCTGAGGCGGCTGTGCCCTTGAACTGCACCAAGCAGAAAATTGTCTTTTTGTGATGCCGGTGCAGCCATTCCTGGACAGCTTCGTGGTAGGTGCGTCCTTTTTTCAAGCTTTGGGTTAGTCCCCAGCTTCCGTCCTGACTGCCTTTGACGGAAATTTTCAAAATATCATCTCCGGAAACTGCAATCAAATCATATTCAGGCTGATTCGCACCATATTGTACCGATACATCATAACCAAAGCGGGCAAACATTGCGGCGGCAAACGCCTCAGCAGCCACACCAACATGCCAGGAGCTCATAACCTTCATTTAGCCCACCACTTCCTCATAAATAGCTTGCTCTAGTTCCTTTACCGCCTTCAAATAACCTTGCTTGCCGCCAAAGTATCCAGCAATTTTGGCAGGCTTGCCCAGCTTTGCAAAGGGGTCAAGCTTCAATATTTCGGTCTTTTCGATTTCATAAATGCCGGTGTTCTTGTACTTATCCAAAAGCGCCTCCAGGACTTCTCGAGCTGCACCGCTGTAGCGGCTCAGGAAATCCCGCTTTTTCACATTGTTGGCACGCTCTTTGCGGGTAAGCGGTTTCTTGTCGAAGGCAATGTGGCAGATAAAGTCAAAATCATCCACGTCGGACATGTCCTGATCTGCTTTCAGATTTTCCAAATCAATTCCCCGCTCTCGGAGCAGGTCCCGAATCTGCTCTTTCTTTTCCTGGGCAGACCATTGACGGATGAAGTTATCCAGGGACGCATACTCGCCCAGAATGTTCTCTTTCGTATAATCCACAATACTTTCCTGGCGCAGCAGTTTACCGTTGGCGTCGTAGACTGACACGGTTTTGTGAATTATCTGCACTTTACAGCCGTTTCTGTCTACGATGGGTTTCTGTTTTGAATCCGACGGTAGATTCTGCCCATCTTTTTCTCCATCATCCGGTGTGTCTTTGGTATTTGGCTGCTTTTCTCCTGGTGTGAACCCTTCGTTCATTTCAATGGGACCGTCCCAGTCTGGGTCAGCAAACAGGCGAGTTACATTTCGGAAATCCATGACCACAAAATGAGTCTTTCCTTCTTTTTCCCGCAGACGGGTTCCACGTCCAATGATCTGCTTGAACTCGGTCATAGAACCAATCATTTCATCCAGCACAATCAGCTTGGTCATTTTGCAGTCGGCACCGGTAGACAGCAGTTTGGAGGTGGTGGCGATGACTGGGTACTTGGCTGACACGGAAATGAAATAGCTTAGCTTCTTTTTGCCGTACTCATCCCCGCCGGTGATGCGCACCACATAATCGGGATTCTTTTTCATCATATCGGCGTTTAGCTTCGCCAGCGCATCCCGCATCCGCAAGGCAGCATCCTCCGTAGCGCAGAACACGATGGTCTTTGCCGTGCGGTCGGTACTTTTCAGATATTTGGTGATTTCTTCTGCTACCTGCTGGATGCGGTCCTCAATGATGATGTTGTAATCGTAATCACTGTTGGTATAAATTCGGTCTGGAATTTCGATACCATTGACATCTCTTTGGCCTTTCCGAGGACGCCAACCTTCTCCAATGTCGGTCATAATGTTAATGACCTTAAACGGTGCAAGGAAGCCATCCTCAATGCCTTCTTTCAGGCTGTATGTATAAATTGGCTCTCCAAAGTAGCTGAGATTGGAGATGTATTTGGTTTCTTTTGGCGTAGCGGTCATACCAATCTGCGTTGCAGACTGGAAATATTCCAGAATTCTGCGCCAGCGGCTTTCTTCCTTGGCAGAACCTCTGTGGCACTCATCTACAATGATCAAATCAAAGAAATCCGGAGAAAACAGCTCGCTGAAATGTTCTTGATCATCATCACCCACCAGCTGCTGATAAAGGGAAAAATACACCTGGTGAGAAGTGATGGTAGTTTTATCATCCTTTGCAACGTTAATTTTGTGTGTCACTTTTTCCAGCGGGGCAAAGTCCTGCTGGATGGACTGATCCACCAAAATATTACGGTCTGCCAGATAGAGAATCTTTCGCTTCAGTCCGCTCTGCAGCAACCGGTATACAATCTGGAAAGCCGTATAGGTTTTCCCAGTTCCGGTTGCCATTACCAGCAGAAGCCGCTGCTGCCCTTTGGCGATTGCATCGACAGTTCGGTTGATTGCAATGCGCTGGTAATAACGGGGTGGGTAGGTATTCTGACTGGTAAAATAAGGCTGTTCCAGAATCACTTCTTGTCTGGGCGATAAATCGATTTCTTGTTTGTAACGCGCAATCAGTTCCTGCTCTGTGGGAAACTCGTCCAAACCGAACTTCCGCTCCTGCCCAGTCAGAAAATCATGCTCAACAAATCCGTCTCCATTGGAACTGTAGGCAAAAGGAACATCAAGCATTCTAGCATAGGTGATAGCTTGTTGCAGGCCGTGAGAGACACTGTGAGTGTTGTCTTTTGCCTCCACAATGGCAATGGGGTTATTGGCATTCAGATACAGTACATAGTCTGCCCGCTTGGGTTTTTCGCGAAAAACCAGATTACCCTTCAAATTGATCTTGCCATCTGTTATTTGTGTCTCCATGGTGATTTTTTTGATATCCCATTTGGAGGTAATCGCTGGAGTTATGTATTGCAGTTTGATATCCTCTTCGCTCATTTGATGCTTTGGTAAAATGGTTCCCATGAAACATCCCCCGTATTCTTGCGATAGATTCGGTCTACCAATTTTCAGCTTGTTTTGATTATAGCAAAGAACAGAAAAAACTTCAATTTATAGTTTTGAGGCATTTATAAATCACTACTATGTGCCAACACTCTTGGTTAATGCTATAAAGCGTCATACTTTGTATTCTTTTGTCTATTTTACTCTACTCGTATCTATTGAATACGCAATCGTATTTAACTCCTCATTCCAAATAAAATCAAAACCCCATATACTTGTTGTTACAGTACCAGATAGATGAGGGGTTATACTCAATGGATATTGACTTCACACTTACCGGGCAAAGAATCCGGGAGGCTCGGCAATATAGAGGATGGACTGCCGATGTGTTGGCTGAGAAGGTTGCCCTTGCAACAGAGTCTTTGCGCCATATCGAAAACGCCTCCAGTAAACCTAGCCTTCAGACATTATTCAGGATTGCAACAGAGTTGGATGTATCTTTGGATTACATCACTGGACGAACTCCGGATCTTACCTCGGCATTCACCGACAGCTATAGCAAAAACTTCGGATTAAGTGAGCAGCAGGAGCGTATGATCCAGGATGTTATCAAAAGCATCGTTCCCGTGGTTGCAAAATATCTTTAACATAGTCAAATGAGCCGCTACCAGTGTAGCGGCCCTTTACTTTTTTCTGGCGATTCTTCATATAGCAGCTCAATCTAAAAGACCTGCATGATTTAGAACGGAACAGTTAAGCCAGAATAAAATACAAAATGCTTATCGCCTTAACTCAGCAGACCACAAGATGTAGCGACGGCTCTGGTTAAGCGAAGGAAAATCTGATCGCCGGTCATGCGGCGGTTGAAGCGGAAGC
>NZ_CALXIN010000116.1 GCF_944388365.1 uncultured Negativibacillus sp.
TTTTTTGCGCTCTATTTTAATTGGATGAACAGCTCGGCGTAGTAGTGGTCGAGGTTTGTGTAGGAGATCATCGGAATCTCGATCATCAAAAGCCGGTCGCTCAGTGAGAGACCTCGCCTGCGCGCACAGTCGAGCATCGCCAAGACGTCCTGCTCCTGCAATTCTGCCTTTGGCAGCCGCACCACACTGTGCAGCGCCCGCACACCGTCCAGCTGTTTTTCCCGCTGCTGAGTACCCAGCTCGGCGGTGATGCGGCAGTCCATCAGCAGCATGGTGCGCTGCTGGATCAGCTGGACGCTGTCCTTGTCCGAACCGAGCAAAAACTCCCGCGCCAGCTGGCAGAAGATGAAGTGGTCGTGGTCCATGTCGCTGACCTGCCGCAGATAGCCTTCCAGACTGTCCTGCCGCTGTTCGAACAGGATGTCGCAGGCGGGAAAGTCCACCACGTCCATCTCCTGACCCTGTTCGCAGATGCGGCGGGCGATCGCTTCGACGTGCTCGATGCGTCCCAGCATCTGCTGTTCATAGCGGATGCGCCGCTGTGTTTCCAGCCGCTTTTGCTCGAGCAGCCCGAGTAGCTGGTTTTCGTCGCTGTCCTGATAGATGCTGCTGATCTGGCTGATGCTCATGCCAAGACTGCGGTAGTAGCTGACGTCCAACAGCTCCATCACCTGATGGAGGGTATAGATGCGGTAGCGGTTGTCGGGGTTAATCTGCGGATGCACCAAGCCCTTTTTCTCATAAAAGCGCACGGCGTCGATGCCAAGTCCCAGCATCTGCGCCACCTGCGAGATGGTAAACTGCTGTTTCAATCCGGTTCTCCTTTCTATGCAAAGATCAGCCACAGCACAAGATACAGCACCGGCTGATGGAACAGATAGATCCACAGGCTGTTCCTGCCCAAAAAGGCAAGCGGTCGGCAGTGGCTGCGGTAAAAGCACGACGGCAGTTTCAAACGCGAGGAAAATAACCCTGCCCAGAACAAAAACAGATAGGGCAGCAGCGGGAAAAAGTCCGCCGAGGCAAAGTCCTGATTGTAAAAACCGAGGAAGCACAGCCAGTTGGTGCGGTAGAGAAGGCGCGGCAGCTGTACCGACAGCGTCGGACTAACGCCGATCCAGCCCGACTGCACATGGTAGGTAAGCCAGAACAGCACCAGTCCCGCTGCCACACCGATAAGCGGCTTCATACGTGCAAAGGCGCGGCGGCAGGGAATGCTCACCAGCACTGCCACGCCCAGAAAGTGCAGCAGACCAAACACGATGAGCTGGTCGGGCATGACAACGGCGGTCACCACCGTAAAGAGCATGCCCAGTATAAACAGCCGCAGTCCGCGCCGCAGATTGTTTTTGGAATAGGAGCAGCAGGCTCCCGCCACAAAGATAAAGACGCCGCAGATGCACAGTTGCCAAAGGGAAGCTGCCGGCGAGAAAAACCACTGCATCCCGCCCACACCAAACAGCACCGCCAGATCGTAGCACAGATGGTAGAGGAGCATGCTGAGAATGCTCACGCCGCGCAGCTCGTCAAAGAGAATCACTCTGGATTTGTTTTCCAATCTTTCCTTCCTCCTGCAAAACAGTTTGTCAGCGTTATCATAGCATATTTTTCTATTTTTCACAATCCGGCTTTGAACAGGACAGGGCGGAAAAATGGCTTATTTTCACCAGTTTTTCAAAATGCTGCACTTTGGTTTCTTAAATTTTTTTGGACGGATTTTTAATAATGTAGAAAAGTCAATGGAATCGCTTTGGATACCTTGACAGGTGTAGACTGTTATGCTATCCTGTTTTTGTATTCGATGGCAAAAGGAGGAAATGACCGCGTGGGAGCGATTATCAAAATCGAAAATCTGTATAAGGTCTACCCGATTGGTAAGGAAAAGGTCGTCGCTCTGGGCGGCCTCAATCTGGAGATCGAAAAGGGCCAGATCTGCTGCATCCTGGGCACCTCCGGTTCGGGAAAATCCACCCTCTTAAACCAGCTGGCAGGATTGGAAAAACCGACCAAGGGCAGGGTGCTGATCGGCGGCGTCAACATCTCGGCACTGAACGAAGGACAGCTTGCCAGGTTTCGCCAACAGAACATTGGCTTTATCTTTCAGTCCTATAACCTCCTGCAGTCATACAGCGCGCTGGAAAACGTCGCCATGCCGCTGATGTTCCGTGGCATCGGCAAAGGACTGCGCAACCGCCGCGCCAAGGTGATCCTCAAACAGGTGGGACTGGGCAAGCGCATGTACCACAAGCCCGCCCAGATGTCCGGCGGTCAGCAGCAGCGCGTCGGCATCGCCCGCGCCTTTGTGGCAAAGCCGAAGATCGTCTTTGCCGACGAGCCGACCGGCAACCTGGACACCAAGACCACCCGCGAGGTCATGGAGCTGATGGTGGCACTGTGCCGCAAGCATCAGCAGACGCTGGTGCTGGTCACCCACGACCGCGAGCTTGCGCTCTATGCCGACCGCATCATCACGCTGATCGACGGCAAGGTGGTGGACGACCGTCCCAACCAGTCGATCGCGCTCAGTGCCCAGCAGGGAGCGCAAAACGGCGAGAATCTCAGTGAGGTGGTCGATACCCTGCTGCCGGACGAGCTTCAACAAAATGAGGACGCAGGAGAGGACGAAAAGCAGAGCGGCGAAAATCTCAGCGAGGTGGTCGATACCCTGCTGCCGGATGAGCTTCAGCAAAACGAGCAAGCAGCAGAGGACGCAAAGTCAAGTAAACCACCGGCGCAGACCCAGCAGGATAAAAAAGAGGAAACAGCGCAGCCAATCGGGCAGGAGGAGACGCCTGACAGCCTGCATCCACAGCCAAAGCCGCAGTCAAATTTGGAAAAGGAAGATGAGGAGAAACAATGAAACAGAAAAAGTTTGTTCGCGCAGTCTGCCTGCTGATGGCAGTGCTGATGATTCTGGGCGTGATGAGCAGCCTGCTGACCACCATGGCAAGCGCTGCCACGACCAAAACCACAGTCAAAAAGACGGTACATACTGCAAGGCAGCCCGACCTGACCTTCTATGACCTGAAGGGCGAGCTGATCGGAACCTTTTCCAACACGGCAAGTTCCAACCTGATCGGCTTTACCTCGTCGAGGGTCATCTACACCGACAGTGAAGGCAACGACGTCGAAACTAACTACGGCCGCGTGGATGTCACTTTGCATCTGTGCGACGGCACCGGCAAATATTCGACCATGACCTCCACCCGCGAAAATTCCTACTATTTAAAATATAACATGGGTTCCTCCACAGGTGAGGCGTTTTCCAACCGCATCACCTGCTCGAAGGGAACAAACGACACCATCAATCTGGACATCCAGCTGCCAAGCGTGGTGTTCCGCGATTCCAATGAGATGAAGATGAACCTGCTGTTCCAGGTGCCATACACCAAGACGGTCAGCGGCAAAAAACAGAGCTACGTCAAAAACCAGACCGCAGCGCTGAGCTTTACCTTCTCCAAGGCAAAGCTGGACACCGAACTGAGCAAATCCAGCAGCAGCACCATCGACCAAAACGGCAACGTCACCACCGATAAGGACAAGGACGAAAACAACAAGCTGACCCTCAAGCGCTATAACGCCGAGGGAACGCTCCTCAATCAGCCGGCGCCGGCAAGCAACGACAATACCAACAACAATACCGGCGACAACACCAATAACGGTGACAATACCGGCGATAATACCAACAACGGCAATACCGGCGACAACTCCACCGGAGGCAATGGAAGCTACGGCGACTCCAATACTCCTGGCGGTGGAGGCGGAGGAACAACCACTCCTCCAAACAACAACGGCGACAATAACAACAATGGCGGTGACAACAACACTCCGACCACACCGGACTTTGAAACACCATACCTGCTGCTGCAGGAATATTCGACCGGTGGACAGGACCAGATCGCCGCAGGCAGCGAGTTTGCGCTGAGCTTTACCGTGATGAACACCAGCCAGCAGGTGGACATGGAAAACATCATCCTCAAGGTGGCTCCTGGAGAGGGACTGCAGATCGTGGACAGCACCAACGTCTTTTACCTGCCGATTATCAATAAGTCCAGCACCTATCAGACCTCGGTCAACATCGCAGTGCTGCCAAATGCCGAAGCAACCTCTCATCCGGTGGACATCAGCTTCACCTATGAATATGTCATCAATGGCGCCCGTCAGAAGGGCGAGATGACCCAGCAGATCTCGGTGCAGACGCTCCAGCCGGACCGCTTCAGCGCCGACCCGATCGCAGACCTGCTGGAGAGCAGCGTCGGCGAGGAAATCTATATCACCGGCAAATATGTCAACAAGAGCCGCGGCGACATCTACAATCTGTCGGCAACGCTGGTCGGCGACTTTAACGGCGCAGGCAAGGTAGAACACATCGGCAACGTAGCGGCCGGTGCATCGGGCGACGTGGAGTTTTCCTTCACACCGGACACTGCCGGTCCGCTCAACGGCCAGATCGCGTACAGCTATGAGGATGCTGCCGGCAATGTTAACACCGTCAACATCCCGTTTTCCACCAATATTTTGGAGGCGCCTACCGACGATATGATGACCGGCATGGATATGGGCATGGACATGGGTATGATGGAGGAGCCTCCGGCCGAAGAACCTGGGCTGCTCGACAAGCTCAAGGATCCTGCCAGCTGGCAGATGTGGGCAGCGATCAGCGGCATCGTTGTGGTAGTACTGCTTGTTGTGAGAACCACCCTCAAGCGCCGGAAAGCTGCGGCAGAATTCGAGGACGACGATGAGAATATCTGATTTAATTTCCATGACGCTGCGAAACCTTCTGCGCCGCAAAGCCAGAACTTTTCTGACAATGACCGGCGTTGTAGTGGGTACCTGTGCCATCGTGGTGATGATCTCGCTGGGTCTTGCCATGACCGAAGCGATGGAACAGTCGCTGGCACAGATGGGCGACCTGACCCAGATCACCATTCAAAACTACGGCAGTTCCTCCGAAAAACCAAAGCTCAACGATGACGCGCTCACCCAGATTTCCAAAATCGAGGGCGTGGTCGCGGTCACACCGTTTGCCAATGCTCCCGATATGAGCATCAATCTGTATGCAGGCAGAAAAGATAAATATCGTTTGAGCATGTAT
>NZ_CALXIN010000117.1 GCF_944388365.1 uncultured Negativibacillus sp.
TGCAAAGCAGTGATTCACACGGAAGAGTTCTTAACTTCCAGCAACGTTCCGAAGAAACCAGTGCTCCCAACAGCTGTATCGGGTCGATCTCCCCTTCCTCCAACAGCGGCAGACAGTCCGACGGCATCTGCGGCAGCGGATGATACAGCACCACCGTTTGCTCCGGCGCTGTTTCCGGCTTTTCCGGCGTCAGGACCGGCACCTTTGGTAAGGGTATCTCCACATCCTCCGGCGACAGAATCACTCCTGCACAACGCAGAATCTCCGGTTCTTCCCCAAACAGAACCGGCGCGCCGTATTCGTCCATCAGGTATTGCTGCAGCTGTCGAGCCGCATCCAGGCGATTGGTCCAGATCCGCACCTGTGCCAGCCGCTGCACTGCTCGCTCGATCAGCTCTCGGTGGCGCAGCTGAGGATCGGCAATTCCCAGCACCCGATGGGCAAACGGAATATCCGCCAGCTCCAGCATCTGAACTGCCGCGGACAAAAGGAAGCTGTTCTGTAACATTTCCTTTTCCCTGCCGATTTCAGCGATACGCACTCCCCTGCTGCAAAAGCGCCGGATTTGCTTTTCACCAAGGCGCTGGGAAAACAAAACGGTACCATCCAACAGATCATACCGTCTGACCAGTCGGGATACCGGCAGGCGGGTATTTCGGCTGAGCACAATTTCGGAGATTTGTCGTCCCTGCACAGAATGAATGGCTTCCTCTGAATAAAACACCATCTTCCTTCTCCTATGTTCGGGGCAGCGGATCAGATGCAGCATATCTTTTCTCCTCCTTTCTGCAAGAATATGTCTTTTCTTTCAAAATCATGTCATTGATTTGTGCCCCAGAGGCTCCTTTTAAAAAGATTTACAAAATATTCCCATTCTCCCCTGCCATTTTTAAGTGTTTTGTCCGAAATATGCCTTGACAGCTTCCCGCAGTTTGACTATAATACTAACTATCACAAAAGCTATCCCTATCCTCCGACTCCACCTCCCCTTCCGGCGCCGGTTGTTTTTGTGCGTCCGGTCTTTTTTTGTACCGACCTATCGGGTAGCTTGCTGATACATTAACACGGCGGCTTTGTGGGATTTGCCACCGATTGCCGCTGAGAGGAGTATGCACCATGGCAAATGAAATTGTAATGACCCAGGAAGGCTACAACGACCTGGTCAAGGAATTAAACGAACTGAAAACAACCCGCCGTGCAGAAATTTCGGAAAAAATCCGTATTGCACGCGGTTTTGGCGACCTTTCCGAAAACAGCGAATATGATGAGGCAAAAAATGAGCAGGCGATCGTTGAGGCCCGCATCCTGACTTTGGAAAACCAGCTTAAAAATGTAAAGATCATCGAGAAATCCCAGCTGGACAAAGGCACTGTTTCTCTGGGCAGCTTTGTTACCATCCGCGACGTCGAGTTTGGCGATGAGCTGACCTACCGCATCATCAGCTCGGTAGAATCCAGCAACGATATGTCCACCATCACCGATGAGTCTCCGGTTGGAAAAGCTCTGCTCGGCCACAAAGCCGGTGATTCGGTTATGGTCACCGTTCCTTCCGGCGCTAAGATCGAATATCAGATTATCAAGATTGAATAATTGATTCCTTTTTTTTGAAAAGCAAAGGGCATTTGCGCGGCTTGTTTTGGTGCATTTTCTCCAAACCGGCAGCAAAAATGCCCTTATTTTTTTGATTGTATTTCGTCGAAAAAAAAGGTATAATATTGGTGTATTTTTGTAAAAACTTATTTTGAATAAATAACCGAAAGGACGGAACATTCATGGCAGAAAATCTGGAAAACCAGAATATCGAATCCACCGCCGAACCGACCGCTGAGGAACTTTCCGAAGTGCTTCGCATTCGACGCGAAAAATTCGCCGCGCTCAAAGAAGCCGGCCACAACCCATTTGAACAGACCCGTTATGACCGCACCGCTTATGCACAGCAGATTGCTGACCATTTCGACGAAATGGAAAACCAGCCGGTCTCGATTGCCGGCCGTATCATGAGCAAACGTGCGATGGGCAAAGCATCCTTCTTTGATGTTGCAGATGCTTCGGGAAGAATCCAGATCTACATCAAACGTGACATCGTTGGCGAAGATACCTACGATCAGTTTAAAAAATGGGACATCGGTGATATCGTTGGCGTCAAGGGCGAGGTGTTCCGCACCAAACACGGTGAAATCTCGATCCGCGCTACTGAGGCTATCCTGCTGTCCAAGTCGCTGCTGCCGCTGCCGGAAAAATTCCACGGTCTGACCAACACCGACCTGAGATACCGTCAGAGATACGTCGACCTCATCATGAACCCAGATGTCCGCGATGTCTTTGTAAAACGCTCGATGATTATCAAAGAGCTGCGTGCATTCCTGGACAACAAGGGCTATCTGGAAGTAGAGACCCCTGTTCTGCACAACATTGCAGGCGGTGCTGCTGCTCGTCCATTTATCACCCATCACAACACCCTGGACATCGACATGTACCTGCGCATCGCGCTGGAGCTGCATCTGAAACGTCTGATCGTTGGCGGCTTTGACAAGGTATATGAGATCGGTCGTGTTTTCCGCAACGAGGGTATGGACACCAAACACAACCCAGAGTTCACCATGCTCGAATTCTACCAGGCTTATGCAGACTACGAGGACATCATGAACCTGACCGAGGAGCTGCTGCGCGACGTCACCATGAAGGTTCTGGGCACCACCAAGGTTGTCTATGGCGGCGAAGAGATCGACCTGGGCAAACCATTTGAGCGCATCACCATGGTGGACGCTGTCAAGAAATACACCGGCGTTGACTTCAACGAGATTCACACTCTGGAAGAAGCAAGAGCTGTTGCAAAAGAGCACAACATCCAGTATGAGGAGCGTCATCTGAAGGGCGACATCCTGAACCTGTTCTTCGACGAATTTGTTGAGGACAAGCTCATCCAGCCTACCTTCCTGATGGGCCATCCGGTTGAGATCTCCCCACTGTCCAAGAGAAACAAGGACAACCCGGGCTACACCGAGCGTTTTGAGCTGTTCATCACCGGACGTGAGTTTGCAAACGCATTCTCCGAGCTCAACGACCCAATCGACCAGAAGGAACGTTTTGAGCATCAGCTGGAACTGAAGGCACAGGGCGACGAGGAAGCAACCGATATGGACAACGACTTCATCACTGCTCTGGAATATGGTCTGCCGCCAACAGGTGGTTTTGGTATGGGTGTTGACCGTCTGGTTATGTTCCTGACCAACCAGCCATCCATCCGCGACGTCCTGCTGTTCCCAACCATGAAGCCAATCGGCGGTGAAGCTAAGAAAACTGAACCGGCTGCTGAAACCGCTCCTGCTGCAGAAGAAGTAAAAGCAAAACCGATTGATTTCTCCAAGGTAAAGATCGAACCACTGTTTGAAGAAATGGTCGAATTTGATACCTTTGCAAAATCGGATTTCCGTGCAGTCAAGGTGAAAGCATGTGAAGCTGTTCCGAAGAGCAAAAAACTCCTGAAATTCGTTCTGGATGATGGAACCGGCAATGACCGCGTCATCCTCAGCGGTATTCACGAGTACTATGAGCCAGAAGAACTGGTTGGCAAGACCTGCATTGCAATCGTAAACCTCCCACCTCGCAAGATGATGGGCATTGATTCCTGCGGTATGCTGATCTCGGCAGTTCACGAAGAAGACGGTCACGAGGGCCTCAACCTTCTGATGGTGGATGATCGTATTCCAGCAGGTGCAAAGCTGTACTAAACCGGAATACACTTATCCGCATAATTGCATAATGAGCAAGATAAATGGGCAGTCCCTGACAGGGATTGCCCATTTGCAAAATCACGCACAAGAAAATAGATTAGATTTGGTATATTGTGCAGCAAAGCACTTTATATAATCGCAGAATAAAAACGCAATGTACATCCTTTTGGTGTGCTAGAGCTGGTAGGTAGCCCAGCCGTCTGAACTGTTTCAGGTAAGTAACCTTCCCCTCCGGGTTGTCCATTTCTGCGAAATACATTTTAGGAGGGTTTCGTTATGGACGAAAGAATCGGAAAGCTGACCGTGTATTTTGATAACCCGTTTTGGGTCGGTGTATTTGAGCGTATAGAGGATGATAAACTCTCTGTATGCAAAGTTACCTTCGGAGCAGAACCCAAAGATTATGAGGTGTTCCAGTTTATTCTGAAAAATTACAGTCAGCTCAAGTTCAGTCCGTCTGTTGATGTGAAAGTCAGAAAAGAAGCGAAAAATCCGAAGCGGATGCAAAGAGAAGCTCGAAAACAAACTGCTCTGTCCGGCATCGGAACAAAATCGCAGCAGGCATTGCAGCAGCAGCGAGAAGAAAATAAACTGATCAGAAAAACAATCAGCAAGCAAATGCAAGAAGCTGAAAACCAACGCCGGTATGACTTAAAACAACAGAAACGAAAAGAAAAACACAGAGGGAGATAAATCCCCAAAAGACTTTGAGGAATCTTTCTTCCTCAAAGTCTTTTTGTTTGTATCTGCAAACAAGATATTGTCACAATCAAAATAACCTTGTATACCGTAATATCGAAAGGAGGATTTTGTATGTCCAACCTCATCATCCGTCCCGCTGTCTTTGCGGACATTGCTGCCATTGCCCGTATCCACTGCCAGTGCTGGAAGGAAACCTATGCCGGACTGATCGACCAAAGCTATCTTGACAGCCTCTCTCCTGCCCGCACGCAGGCGCGGATGGAATCGGAAACCAGCCGGCACTTTCTGGTCGCTGAATTGGACGGAGAAATCGTCGGCTTTGCAATCCCGATTTGCAGCCGAGATCAGGACGCCTCTCCTACCACCGGCGAAATACAGGCAATTTATCTGCTGCAAAGATGCCAGCATCAGGGCATCGGACGAGCGTTGATGGAGGAAAGCCTGAAGGAGCTGCTCAGGATGGGAATGGACGAGGTCACCCTGTGGGTACTGGACACCAACTGCAAAGCCATCCGTTTTTATCAGAAGTGTGGCTTTGCTGCCGACGGCGGCATCAAAAGCGATACGATCCGCAATTTCACCATCAACGCGCTGCGGATGCGAACATCCTTATCTGCATAAACC
>NZ_CALXIN010000118.1 GCF_944388365.1 uncultured Negativibacillus sp.
GTAGATGCAAAACCTGACATTCTCCCACTAGCGGAGCAGACAGGGGGAGAGAACTTCGCTTGCGAAGTTCCCGAGGGGATGTGCCCCTCAGAGGTGTTTCCAAAGAGGAAACCTCCTCTTTGGCGAATCTTTGGTTCCTTTCTTTTCGACAAGAAAGGAACCTCGGGCGCGGGCTGAGTAAGCCCGCAATCGACTTTGCAGGAAGTTTCCGCACCACAAAAAAGTACGGCTACGCAGAAAGCAGAGATGCGGTCTTGCCTCGTGAAAGGAAAGTAATCGCAGTGCAGGGCGCGTAACCCTGCGAAGGGAAATAAAAAAGAGGGGAAAATTCCCCTCTTTTTGTTTTGCCTTACTATTAACCTTCCACCCAGGTGCACTCGCGCTCGTTTTTCTTTGGACGGCCCATCAGATTGCGTACCGCCTCGGTGACGCTCTTTCCTTCATACAGCACCTGATAGGTCTGGGTGGTGATGGGCATATCCACTCCCATCTTCTGCGCCAGCTGATAGGCTACCTTGGTACAGGAGTAGCCCTCCACCACCATGCCTACCTGTTCCAGCGCCTGCTGTACCGGCACGCCCTGTCCCACCAGAATGCCAAACCGGCGGTTGCGTGAATGCATACTGGTGCAGGTGACGATCAGATCGCCGATGCCGGACAGCCCTGCAAAGGTCTCCTGATGGCCGCCCATCGCTACGCCCAGACGCGCAATCTCGGTGATGCCGCGGGTCATCAGCGCCGCCTTGGCGTTGTCACCCACACCGACACCGTCGGCGATACCCGACGCCACTGCAATAATGTTCTTCAGTGCGCCGCCCAGCTCGACGCCGATGACGTCGTCGTTGACATAGACGCGAAAATCCGGATTCATCAGCCAGTCCTGCACCTTCATGGCAGCGTCGCGGCTGCGCGAAGCGACAACCACTGTGGTCGCTTCGCCGCGACCTACCTCTTCGGCATGGGAAGGACCGGTCAAAATGACATTGTCGTTGTGCGGCAGTTCCTGCGAGAGCACCGTCGAAAAATCGTAGAAGGTTTCCTGTTCCAGTCCCTTTGCCACACAGACCACAATGGTCTTTTCACCGATGATGTCCCGCAGCTTATGCGCCGTTTCACGCACTGCAAAGGAAGGCACCGCCATGATGATCAGGTCGCTGTGCGCCGCCGCTTCCAGCGAGGAGGTGAACACAATCTCCTGCGGCAGGATAACCCCTGGCAGCAGCTTTTTCTGTTCACGTTCGGTTTGCAGCCGTTTGGCTTCCTCCTCCCGATGGGACCAGACGGTCACCTCGTGTCCACAGCGGTGGCACATCATTGCAAGCGAGATTCCAAATCCTCCCGCACCCAATACCATCACTTTTGCCATGCGTTGCCCTTCTTTCTAACGTTTTTTATAAGTATTTTCTGACGATCACAGCATCGTCGGTTGTTTCAACCGCACAAAATCCCTGCTTTAAAAAGAGGGACAGACTGGGGTTATCCTTTGCAATATCGTCATAGATCACAGTGCAGCCCATCTTCCGGCACTGCTCACACAAAAGCGCAAGTCCCTGTGTGCCGTAGCCTCTGCCGCGGAACCGGCTGTGCACGATGATATCGACGATCCAGCGTCCATCCTCATCGAGATGGCAGCCGGTCTCTCCAACAAAACCGTCCTTCTCGCTGTGCAGGTAGGCGTAAAACCGCTTTCCCTGCGGATGCGCGACCCAGCGGTCATACCAGCCTTTCCAGCGATCTCGGGAAAAGGAAATCGTTCCTCCCCAGCGGGCATTATAGGACATGGTCTGTTCGTCCGAAAGCAGACTCTGCCGAAAGGAAAGCTCCTCCAGCGTCGGAGTATGCAGCGTAAGCATTTCAAAACTCCCCCTATTGCCGTTCTTCCTTTTGAACCTCACTGGGCTTTTTGTCACCGATGCGGCGCTCGGTGCCGTTTAACAGGCGCTGGATATTGCCGCGATGTTTATAGATGACAAATACCGAGAACAGCAGTGCAAACAAAAAGTCAAACAGTGCCGGACGTCGCAGGCACAGGTCGACGATCAGCGTCAAAAACGGATAGAGCACCGCGCCGGTGACCGAGACCAGCGACACGATGCGGGTGATAAACAGCACCGGCAAAAAGATAATGAGCAGGATACAAAAGACCAGCGGATTGACCACCAGGATAATACCCAGCGAGGTCAGCACGCCTTTGCCGCCCTTGAAGCCGAAGAAAACGGGATAAAGGTGGCCCAGCAGTGCAAAAAATCCGGCGGCATAGCCTGCGTCAAAGGCATCGACGCCCATCGCCGAAAAGATCGTGCGGGCGATGACCACCGCCAGCACTCCTTTGAAGAAGTCGCCCAACAAGGTAAAGAAGGCGGGCAGTTTGCCGTAGGTGCGCAGGATATTGGTCATGCCTGCATTTTTGCTTCCATATTTGCGCACATCATCATGGGCATAGATTTTCGACACGATGATGGCGAAGTTGATGCTGCCCAGCAGGTAGGCAATGACTGCGGACAGTGCGAACGCTCCGATATCGAGCATCAGTTGAGATTGTATCATCACTTTCATCCTCCCTCTCTTAACATTGTAGCAAGTGTTTCACCTCTTTGCAACCCCTTGTTCCCTTTTCTTTACGAAAAGAAAAGGGAACAAGAAAGAAAAGGTGTTACCTACAGAGCAAAGAAAGGCACAAATAAAGCAAAAAAAGAAGTTTTTTGTCAAACTTTTGTACACAAAAGTTTGAGGTTTCCAAAGGCAGCGCCTTTGGCAGGGTTTGGGACAGCGTCTCAATATCATTCTTGCAGGGCAGTCCCTGCGGACCTCTTTTTGCAAAAGTTCGGAGAATGAAACTTGTTTCATTCTCATGCCCGCACCATCTAAAGTTAGATTTTTCAGAAAGTCCGAGTGCGGGCCTACGCAGCCTGCACCGCGATTACTTTCCTTTCACGAGGAAAAACCGCACCTCTGCTTTCTACGTTGTCATACTTTTCTGTGTGCGGTCCCGAGAATGGGCAAAGCCCATTCTCCAAACTTTTTGCAAGAACCTTGCGGGCTTACTCAGCCCGCGCCCGAGGTTCCTTTCTTGTCGAAAAGAAAGGAACCAAAGATTCGCCAAAGAGGAGGTATCCTCTTTGGATTCTCCTCTGGAGGGGCACATCCCCTCGGGAACTTCGCCTTGCGAAGTTCTCTCCCCCTGTCTGCTCCGCCAGCGGGAGAATGTCAGGTTTTGCACCTGCCGCTTCGGGCAGCAAGTAGCTACGTCGTTGTCGTAGCTTTCTTGAGAGTATGGGGGTTCAAAGGGGGTCATGCTTGACCCCCTTCGCTGGAAATCCAAAAACCAGGAGGTTTTTGGCGCGCCTTTCGTCCATTTCCTCGCGATAGGAAATGGACCCCGGGGTGCAGGGGCGGGAAGCCTCCCTGCAAATCGGTTTTGTAGGAACCTCCCTACAAAGATAACCGCAGGTGCGGGCTGCGCAAGCCCACAAAAGAGTTTTGTAGGGACTTCCCTGCAAAAACAGAAAGGTTCCGAGAAGGAAACAAAGTTTCCTTCTCAAAAAAAGAGAGCCCTCCTCCTCGGAAGGCTCTCTTTTATCACCTTAGTTATTCTTGTCGCCTTTTTCGCGCACCAGCATCCGAATCGGTGTTCCCTCAAATCCGAAGTTCTCGCGGATCTGGTTTTCCAGATACCGCTGATAGGAGAAGTGGAACAGCTCGGAACGGTTGACAAAGCAGGCAAATGTTGGTGGTCTGGTGGACACCTGGGTCATGTAGTAGATCTTCAGGCGCTTGCCCTTGTCCGACGGCGGCTGTACTCTGGCAGTCGCATAGTTGAGCATGTCGTTGATCATACCGGTGGAGATGCGGCGGGCGTTCTGCTCGTCCACCTTCTTAATCAGCTCGTACAGCTTGTCGACGCGCTGACCTGTCATCGCCGAGATAAACACCATCGGCGCATACGGCATAAAGCTGAAGTCGATATCCAGCTGTTTTTTCATCTCCTGCATGGTCTTGTCGGTCTTATCCTCGACGGCATCCCACTTATTGATTGCGATGATGCACGCCTTGCCCTGCTCATGGGCATAGCCGGCAATCTTGGAGTCCTGCTCGCTGAATCCCTTGGTGGCGTCAATCATAATGATGCAGACGTTGGAACGGTCCACCGCCATATAAGCGCGCAGCACGCTGTATTTTTCGATCGACTCCTCGACCTTGCTCTTGCGGCGGATGCCGGCGGTGTCGATAAACACAAACTTACCAAATTCGTTTTCGATCACCGTATCGGTGGCGTCGCGGGTAGTGCCGGCGATATCCGAAACGATTACCGCTTCGCGTCCGGCGATGCGGTTGACCAGCGAGGATTTACCCGCATTCGGACGGCCGACGATAGCGACGGTGATGCTGTCGTCGCCGTATTCCTCGTCGTCGGAGAAGTTGAGGTGTTCATACACTGCATCGAGCAGGTCACCGGTGCCATGACCATGGACCGAGGAAACCGCAATCGGTTCGCCCAGACCGAGGTTATAAAACTCATAGAATTCAGGCGGAGGATCACCGATGCCGTCGCACTTATTGACACACAGCACGATCGGCTTGCCGCTCTTTTGCAGCATGGTAGCGACCTCCTGGTCGGTAGCGGTGATGCCGGTTTTCATATCGACCACCAGGATGATGACCTCGGCGCTCTCGATGGCCAGCTGTGCCTGACGGCGCATCTGGGAGAGGATGATGTCATCGGAATAAGGTTCGATACCGCCGGTATCGACCAGCATGATTTCATGGTTGCGCCATTCACAGGCGGCATAGATACGGTCGCGGGTAACGCCAGGGGTATCCTCGACGATGGAAAGGCGCTGACCGATCAGTTTATTAAAGAGGGTGGATTTACCGACGTTTGGTCGGCCCACCACAGCGACTACGGGTCTGACTGCCATAGAGTACCTCACTTTCTGTTTTATAGTTTTATGAAGGGGCTGCGCCCCTTCTCCGAACATTCTGCCAAATCTGGT
>NZ_CALXIN010000119.1 GCF_944388365.1 uncultured Negativibacillus sp.
TGCCTTTTTGGCATAAAAATCACCCCACTTGTTATTCAGTATACCATACTGTCTAACAAATGGGGTGCAGTTCAGTGCTGGCGGGCAGTTTATATAAAAACCGTCCGCCAGTCAACCTGATTCCATTACTTCTTGGTATATTTACCCAGTTTTTCAAAGACAGTTTCATCCTGCGTGGAAATCCTAAATTCACTCTGTGCAGCAAATTCCTGTCCTGCCTTGATTGCCTTTGGAATGCTGGTCAGTGTTCCTGCGCCGCCGACACATCCGCCTGGGCAAGCCATACCCTCCAGCAGATAACCATCGCGTTTACCCAGCTTTGCCAGTGTCAGCATCTTTCTGCATTCTACCAGACCCTCTGCATGGTCGGTCTTGACCTCCAGCTCCGGTGCCAGCTCATGAATACAGTCGGTAACTGCCTTTGCTACACCGCCTGCAACACCATAGCCACGGCCCGATGCAGTCGCACCATGGTTAAATCCGGTGTCATCCTGCAAATCGGAGAACTCGATGCCGTTGGCCTGGAAAATACCCATCAGCTCCTCAAAGGTGATAACAAAGTCGACGTCGCTGCGGATGTCGGCGCGCATCGCCTCCAGCTTTTTGGATGCACATGGGCCGATGAAAACAACGCGGGCATCTGGGTGTTTCTCCTTGATGATACGGGCTGTTGCTACCATTGGTGTCATCGAGTCAGAGATGCAGTGTGCAATCTCTGGGAACTGCTGTTTTGCCATCATAATCCACGATGGACAGCAGGAAGTTGCAAGGAAAGGCAGCTTGCCGGTCGGAACATTTTTGATGTATTCCTCCGCTTCCTCAACAGCGCCGATATCTGCGCCGCGGGCTACCTCATAGATGTGGGCAAAGCCGATTTTACGCAGAGCTGCACGCACCTTTTCCGGCGAGGCAAGCGGTCCAAACTGACCAACGAATGCCGGTGCAACCTCTGCGATGACCTTATCGCCGCGCTTGATTGCCTGAATCAGCTGGAAAATCTGGGATTTATCTGCAATCGCGCTGAACGGGCAGCTGACCAGACACTGTCCGCAGGAAACGCACTTGTCATAGTTAATTTTTGCACGTCCATACTCATCGCTCTCAATCGCATCGACACCACAGGCTGATGCACAGGGACGTTCACTCTTTACAATCGCTGTATAAGGGCAGGCCTGCGCACAGCGTCCGCATTTGACACATTTTTCCTTGTCGATATGGGATCGTCCGTTGACAATGGAAACTGCTTTGACAGGACAAACCGCAGTACAAGGATGCGCAATACAGCTGCGGCACAGATCGGTGACGGTATAGCTGGTTTCCTCACAGGCATTGCATGCAAAGGAGATGACGTTGATCAGCGGTGGCTCATAGAACATGTCTGCAATCGCACTGTCGTTGATACCCTGCGAAACCGGCGCATGCTGATCCACCGGACGCAGCGGCAGACCTACTGCCAGTCGAAGACGCTCTGCAACGATTGCGCGTTCTTTAAACACGCTGTCACGATAATGGGCACTTTCTCCCGGAATGATCGTATAAGGAATCTCTTCGATTCTGGAATAATCGCCATCTTCATACGCAAGACGGGCAATCTCGGTAAATACCTGTCGTCTGATTTTGGTTACAGGCGTTGTGATCCCTCTCATCTTCTTTGCATCCTCCTGTTGTTACTCTAGTCTTTTTTTCTTAACTTAATCCTCGCTTTTGATACAATCAATAATGGAAGACATTACCGACTCTGCATCGGCCTTCGGGAATACCTTTCCATTGATTGCCACCATTGGAGAGTCTTCCTGATGTGGTTTATCTCCCAGGCATTTGTTGGTTGTCACTTCAATCTCTGCCCGCGGCTGCACCGGCTCCAATCCGTCGTTCATCTGTTGACGGAGATCGCGCAGACTTTCTACGGAATCCATAATATCTACGGAACCGTTCATAACACATGCTGTGCAGACGCAAACTTCTACCTGGATTTTTTTCATAAGTTCCACTCCTATTGGGACTGTTTCTCTATCTCAACAAAAGCAGCATTGTTTTCCTACTTTTGTTTGTTATAGATTTAACAATCTGATTTTAGTATACCTTTTTGTTGATTGGCTGTCAAGAGAAAATGCAGGAAATTATGCAAAAAAATCTCCTGTAAAATCCCTTTGGTCTTATAAAAAAGACTTGGATTTATTATAGCATAGTCTGAAAAAAGAAATCAAACACAAACACTGGTTTTTTCTTTATACCGTTGCCAAAAAAGAACCTGTAACTTTGTCCAAAAAAGACGATAGATGTGTTCATAATGACTAAAAAAGATAGAAATAATCGTTTTCTGTCAAAATAAAATTATCGGATGAGTGTAAAATCAATTGACAGGAGCATTTTGGTACTATATAATGAGGAAGTGGTATTTTACGTTTCAGGAGAAACAATGTATGTCCAAAGAAACTGCGTGTAAACGCTCGGATGAGCAGCTTGCTCTCAAGGCAAAACAAGGGGATACAGATGCTCTGGCAGAGCTGATCACCCGTTTTTTGCCCACGATCAGGACCAAGGCTGCACGATATTCCTCAGTAGGACTGGAACTGGATGATTTTGTCCAGGAAGGACTGATTGGACTTTTTGCTGCGGTAAAAAGCTATGATCCATCCCGCAACGCATCTTTCAAGACCTTTGCGTCATTGTGCATACAGTCGAAGATGAATACCTGTCTGAGCAGTTTTCTCCATCAAAAAAATATGCCACTGAATGATTATCTGCCCATCGACGAACTGAACCATCAGGAGGAGCAGACAGCTGCAGGGGATAACGATCCTCTGGAGGTGTATCTGCGCAGAGAGGAACAGCAGTTGCGGGCGCAGAAAATCAAAACTCTTTTGTCTGGATTAGAACAGGAAACCTTAACATTGTACCTCAGCGGTCATTCTTACGATGAGATTGCCAAGCTTCTTCATTGCACAACCAAAGCTGTTGACAATGCCCTGCAACGAGTTCGACGAAAGCTTCGGGACAGCGAAATGGATTAGATGTCCCTTTTCCGGTTGATCAGCCGCCAACAAAAAAATCAATGCGGTTGCAAATATGCCCTTGACTCACAAGCAGAGCGATGAAATCTCTCCCATTCAGTCTTTGGGCGAATATATGAAGCGAGGTATAAAACTATGTACGAAGACAAAACTTTAGTATGCAAAGAGTGTGGAGCTGAATTCGTTTTCACCGCTGGTGAGCAGGAATTCTACGCTGAGAAAGGTTTCCAGAACGAGCCACAGAGATGCAAAGCTTGCAGAGACGCTCGCAAAGCTGACAAAAAAGCTGAGAGAGAAATGTTCACTGCTGTTTGCGCTGGTTGCGGCAAAGAAGCAAGAGTTCCTTTCAGACCAAGAGAAGACCGCCCAGTTTACTGCAGCGAGTGCTTTGCTAAAATGAAAGAAGAAAGATAATCTATTCTGATAGATGCTAAAAGCGGATACCTGTTGGTATCCGCTTTTATTTTATGATTTATTTTTGCACTCGTAAAATATCCAGTTCTGCCTCCAGCTGTTCCTTCAATCCCTGGATCAAACGCAGCTCCTCGGTCATCTCCTGCAGACGCACTCCACACTGTTCCATGGTGGACAGCAATCTTGCCTGATATTGTTGTCTGCTGAAGTTATCCTCTTCCTTTTTCAGCATTTCCAGCTCTGTCTGCGCCTTCAGCTGCATTTTCTCCACAGTATTGATCTGAGAGAGAAGGTTTGGAATTTTTTTCAGATACTCATTGTAAATTTCAATTTTACTCCATTTTTCACCGATCATCATATGCAAACAACTCCTTTCCTTACCTGTATTATAACGCTCAGCAGCTGCTTCTTTCAACCGCAGAGTGTCAATTTTGCGCAAAATAAAATTGGTAAACTGATGCAGCTTATCTTTTTCACAGCAAAAGTTTTTTCCATCCAAATAAGCTGCTAAGGCATCGTCTACGATCGGGTGCAGCTGTTTCGGCAAAAATTCATTTGCCCATTTCGCTCCCTCCGCCTTAGAAAGAACCAGGCCTTGCTGAAAAGCCGCCCATACTCTGCATAAATTTAGCACCAGGTACAGAGAATGCTCCTCTATTTCCTGTTGCGCGTCGCAAACATCTCTCCAAATGCTGTCCAGATAACAGGAAAACGGAACCTCATCAAATACCTGTTCGATCGCACGACCAAAAACAGTAATTCCCCTTGTTCGAATCACGGTAAAATGTGCCGCCAGGTCATAATCTTTCCCCTTCATCCTTTGACAGAAAGCACTTTTGTTTTCTTTTGCTGCCAGCCGGTGCATCTGAGAATAATGAAACTGATACGGCGTTGGATAGGAAAAATGTAGGCAATCTGAAAGCAAAACAACGCTCATTTCAAATCCCTTTGCCGGAGCTTCCTTTTCCAGTTCCAACAGTATGCGAAGCAAATTTTCTTTTTCTTGCTGTGACAGCTCTCGATCGACAACGACAATAAAATCTAAGTCACTGGCAGATGTCGCGCACCCAAAAGCTGCTGAACCGTGTAGATAAACTCCTACCAAAGCACTGCCCAGTATCACATTATATCTTTCCGCTATCAGCTGCATCAAATTTTGCCAATTCATGTTTAATACCTTTCCTGCACAAAAAATCCGCATACACGAAAAAAGCGACCCGATTACTCGAGTCGCTCTGTGTTGGCACCGCTCTATCTTCCCAGGCAGTCACCCGCCAAGTATTTTCGACACTGATGAGCTTAACTTCTGTGTTCGGAATGGGAACAGGTGGATCCTCATCGCCATTAGCACCAACTATTTAATTAGGAAACTTCTTGTAAATATCGAAGATATTTACAAGAAGCAACGCTTGCGTTGCTTCTATGTTCCCTCAAAATTGAACAATGAAAACTTTTAAACCAGCAAACACTTGGTCAAGCCCTCGACCGATTAGTACTGCCAAGCTAAATACCTCACGATACTTACACCT
>NZ_CALXIN010000120.1 GCF_944388365.1 uncultured Negativibacillus sp.
AGATTCTTCCAAAGGAGCATCCTCCTGTTCGGGCTGTTGCACCGGTGTTTCTTCAGAGGAAGCTTCCTCCTCCGGCATTTCCTCGAAGGGAGTCTCCACCCTTGCTGCATCTTCGGAGGAAGTTTCCTGCGAAACCTCCGGTTGCTGCAAAACCACCGGTTCCTTCTGTGTACAGCCTGCCAGCAACAGCATTGCCGCCAGCAGCAGAGCTATCCATCTGTTCATTTATTTTCTCCTCCTTTTTCCGCCTCGATGCCGCCATACGGTTTTACCCGCAGCTGTTCGAGGGTCGAATGGATCGCGCCAGTAGGACAAAACGTCTTGCAGTCTCCACAGCGGATACACTCGACGCTGTTTGGTTTTTCCCAAACGGGAATGTCCATCTTGCACACCTGCTGGCAGCCTTTGCAGTGGACACATTTGTCCTGATCCACCGTCAGGCGGTAGAGTGCCACCGGATTAAACAGCCCGTAAACAGCTCCCAGCGGACAGAGATATTTGCAGAACGGGCGGTAGTATTTGATCGACAGTACCACAATGAGCACCAGCAGGAACATCTTCCAGCTGAACAGCCAACCGATTGCCGAGCGCAAGGTCGGATTGGAAAGCAGAAGCGGCACACCGCCAAACAGGGTTCCGCTTGGGCAGATGTACTTACAAAACCACGGATCGCCCATGCCGGTGATTCCCACGACCGTCATCGGCAGCAGGATGACAAACAGCACCAGCACCACATATTTAAGATATTTAAGCCACTGGTGACCTGGCAGATTCTTTTTCTTATGAAACAGTGGAATCTTGTGCAGCAAATCCTGAACCAGCCCAAACGGACACAGCCATCCGCAGACAAAACGCCCCATCAATGCCCCGAACAGCATCAAAAAGCCAAAAACATAGCAGGAAAAGCGAAATTTTCCGCTGTCCAGCACCGCCTGCAAAGAGCCGATGGGACAGGAGCCCAGTGCACCAGGGCAAGAATAGCAGTTTAAGCCTGGGACACACACAAACTTGGTTGCACCTTTATAGATTTTTCCTTCCAAAAAGCCTTTGGCATAGCCATTGGTGAGCGCAAACCAGCCCGCCTGCACCCACAGACGCAGCGTTGTTCTTTTTTTAGCCAATTCCGATACACTCCATACAGATATTGATTGCTTTGGTCAGCACCAGCTGTGCTTCTCCGCGCACAGTCCCTGCTCCAATCAGCAGCAGGGACAGCGCGATCAGCAAAAGCGGCACCGTTTGTTTTGTCCTGTTCTTCATCGGTTAGTTCTCCAGCATTTCCAGACGGCTTGCGATCTCGCTCTGCCAGCCGGCTTTGTCATTTGCACCGATGATCGGATCTCCGACAAAATTGCCCTGTTCATCTATAAAGTAGGTGGTTGGTACACCGATGACATTTTCCACCAGGAAAGCATACATTTCCTCATCCGGCACCAGGTGGGTATAGGAAGCTCCGGTCTCTTCGACAATCTGCTTGGCAGCTTCGATCTGCGAATCCACCGGCTGGATATCCTGATCTACAACATCGGTGACAAGACCAACTATCTGCACACCGCTGCTGTCCTTAGCATATTCCGCTGCCAGCTCGCCCAGTTCCGGCATCTCGTTTAAACATGGTCCGCAAAAGGTTGCCCAGATGTTCAGCATCGTCAGCTTATGACCCTCAAAGAGCGTCGCATCCACCTCATTGCCCTCAAGGTCTTTGAGCGCAAGAGAAGCAAAGATGCTCTCGCTGTCCGCCTGCTCTTCCTGCGGTGTTTCCTCGGGTTCGGACTGCTCTGTCTGAACTTCTGTATCGGTCGTCTGCTCCGTTTCCGCCATCGATTGCTCAGATGCAGTGCATCCTGCAAACGCAGTCAGCAAAAGAGCAGCAGTCAAAAGCAGTGTAATCATTTTTTTTACCATATTAAGAATTCCTTTCGTGTTTTCATTTTTGCTTGTCATCTTTATTGTGATTTCATGCAGTTTTTATTATACATATACTACTCTCCTCTGTCCAGTGGTTTTGCCTTCTCGGTCTGTCGTGCAAATTTTTACAAAAGCAAGAAAATTTGAAGAAATTTCCTGTTCTATTTCGTTTTTCTCCACAGGATATTCTCTCTGCAATCTGGTTAAATCTTGTCGAGGCTATCAAAATGAGATTGCATTTTGTCTCAAATTGCCCTATACTTAAATATTGACAGAGGTCTTTTTTAATTGGAGGATGTTTATGCGTATTGCAATTTTTACCGAAACGTATCTGCCACAGATTAACGGCGTAGTTACACATATCAAAATCTTGAAGGAAGGTCTGGAGGCGCTTGGACATACCGTTCTGATCGTCACTGCCGATTCCAAAACACGCAAACATTATATCAAAGATAACGTTCTGCACTGTCCTGCCCACAATCTCAAGCGTATCTATGGGCTGGACCTTGCTTCACCGGTCAGCCGCTCCCGTCTGCATTATCTGCGTGAGTTTGCTCCGGACATCATCCACGTCCACAACGAATTCAGCATCGGCTTGAGCGGCATGGCGATTGCGAAGATTCTGCGTGTACCGGTGGTTTATACCCTGCACACCATGTACGATGATTATATCTACTACATTGCACCAAAGCCACTGGTGCCACTGACCCGCAAGCTGTCGCACCGCTACTTCCGTTTGTTCCCACAGTATGCAAACGTGGTCACCGGTCCTTCCAAAAAGTGTCAGGAGTACACCAACGAGATCGGCAGCGACAAAAAGGTCGAAGTCATCCCCAATCCGGTGGAGCTCGACGCTTTTGCACCCGAAACTTCCACTCCTGAGCAGCGCGCCCAGATTCGCCAGCGCTTTGGCATCCCACAGGATGCCACCGTCGCCTGCTTTGTCGGACGTCTGGGACAGGAAAAGAGCGTCGATGTACTGCTCAAATTCTGGGCGGAGGAGATGAAGCCGGAGGACAACATGTATCTGATGATTGTCGGCGACGGACCGGACAAGCCGCATCTGGAAGAGCTTGCCAAAGAGTTGAAGATCACCGATACCGTCATCTTTACCGGCAAGGTCATGCATCCTGATCTGCCTCCGTACATCCACACCAGCGATATCTATGTAACTGCATCGCTGTCCGATACCAACTCCATCTCGATGCTGGAGGGCATGGCTGGCGGTCTGCCGGTACTGCAGCTGTACGATGAGCTCAACGCCGATCAGGTGCGCGACGGCGTCAACGGCTATATGTTCCGCGATGCCAAGGAGATGGCAGAGCGTCTGCGTCAGCTCCGCGACATGGACCCTGAGGAGCTGAACAAGCTCAAACAGTCGGTCATCCAGTCGGTCAAGAACTCGGGCGCCGACACGCTTGCAAACTATATCCAGACCATCTACTATCAGATTTACAAAACCGTGCCGCCAAAGAAATCTCCGCTGCTGCACATTTCCGGTCTGCTTACCAACCACGGATTCCGTCACAAATAATTTTAACCAAAAGAGAGGATTTTTCCTCTCTTTTTTTTCGCCTTATGCACAATATGTTATGGACTAATTTACGAATGTGTGCTATTCTTATTCTTATCCGGCTCCTCTTTTTCGACAGCCGGTACTTACTATGACATTTTGTTGAAAGGCGGTTATTTTATGGACGATTTGGATCTTTCCCTGTTTACTGACTGCAAAAAACGTGTGCTTGAAAATTGCGGCAAAGTAATCGTCGGCAAGGACGATGTTATCAACCTTGTCTTTACCTGTTTTCTCTGCTCCGGCCATGTTCTGCTGGAGGACGTACCTGGTACCGGCAAAACCATGCTGCTGCGCGCCTTTTCCAAGACCATCGGTGGCAAATTTAAACGTATCCAGTTTACCCCTGACCTGCTGCCATCCGATCTGACCGGTATCAACTTCTACAATCAGAAAACCGGTGAGTTCCAGTTCCGCGAAGGCCCGCTGTTCTCCAATATCATTCTGGCCGACGAAATCAACCGTGCGACTCCACGTACCCAGTCGAGCTTGCTGGAGGCAATGGAGGAGCGCCAGATCTCGGTGGATGGCGTTACCACAGTATTGCAGGAGCCATTCATGGTTATGGCTACCCAGAACCCGCTGGAATCCTACGGCACTTTCCCGCTGCCGGAGGCGCAGATCGACCGTTTCTTTATGAAGCTCAAACTCGGCTATATGACCCGTGAGCAGGAGCTGTCGGTCATCTGCCGTCCGTCTACCTCTCAGATTGTGGAGGAGCTGGAGTGCGTTGTCTCTCTTGAGGAGATTGCAAAGATGAAGTCCATGATTCCGCTGATCTCCGTCTCGGAGGAAGTTGCCGGCTACATTATGGACATCATCGCCCAGACCCGTCAGGCCAGCATGCTGATGCTGGGTGTTTCCACCCGTGGCGCCATCGCTCTGTACAAGGCTGCCCAGGTTACCGCTGCCCTGAACGGAAGGGACTTTGTCATTCCAGAAGATGTCCGCTACGTCGCGCCGCACATCCTGGGCCACCGCATTGCCTTCAACGGCGTTGCCCGTGCAGGCGATGTAGAAGAATATATCACCCAGCTGCTGGATCAGGTAACGACACCTCTGGAAAATGTCCGCAGCTGATAAAGGAGGGGCAGTATGCTGATCCTTCTCATCATCTTTATCATTATCCTGTTGATTGTCGAACAGATTTCTCTGCAATACGGTTTGCAGAAAATTCATTACGAGCTTCAGGTTTCCCGTCCGCTGCTGGAGCCGGACGAGGAATTTACCATTACCTCCACCGTCGAAAACCACAAATTCTGGTTTGTTCCCTACATCAGTATGACCGAGCTGTTTCCTGTCGGCATCATCGTGCCTGGTCAGGAGGACAATCTCAGCGACAGCGGCATCTCGGAAAATCTGTATTCCAGCGACTCGATGACCTCGCTGCAGCAGAACATCGGCACCTGGATGCACTGTTCCTTTTATCTGATGCCAAACCAGCAGTATGTGCGCAAGGTCACCGCAAAAATG
>NZ_CALXIN010000121.1 GCF_944388365.1 uncultured Negativibacillus sp.
GGGCATCACAGTCAGCAGAGAACCCACCTAAGCAGCGCTGGCAGTCCTGGCCATGAAGAGCGGAGTGGAGTACGACCGGAGCGGCTGCACGCTGCTCAAGGAGCTTCCGTTTGATTCGCGCCGAAAGATGATGTCGGTGCTGGTGCGCACCCGCACGGGAGAGCTGATGATGTTCACCAAAGGTGCGCCCGACATCCTGCTGCAGCGGTGTGCCTTTGTACAGAAAAACGGCAGCGTCTCCGCGATGACGCCGTCGATGCGCCAGAGCATCCTCAAGCAAAATGAGGAGATGGCCTCCCAGGCGATGCGCGTGCTTGCACTGTGCTGGAGAAAGATTTCGGGCAGCTTTGACACCAGCGAGCAAAATCTGGTGTTCTGTTCGCTGGCAGGGATGATCGACCCGCCTCGTAAGGAGGCATTCGAGGCGGTCAACCGCTGCCGCAGAGCGCAGATTCGTCCCGTAATGATTACCGGCGACAGCAAGGAGACTGCCTGTGCGGTGGCTTCCCAGCTGAAGATTCTGACTCCAGGCGGACAGGTGCTCACCGGCAGCGAGCTGGACAAACTCGACGACGACCGGTTTTTGCACCTGCTGCCCAAGGTGAATGTATTTGCAAGGGTGACACCGGCGCATAAGCTGCGAATTGTCCGCGCCTTCAAGTCACAGGGAGCGATTGTGGCGATGACCGGCGACGGCGTCAACGATGCGCCGGCGGTCAAGGAGGCCAACATCGGTGTGTCGATGGGCAAAAACGGCACCGATGTCACCAAGGAGGCAAGCGACGTCATTTTGATGGACGACAACTTTGCCACGCTGGTCTGTGCGATTGAGGAAGGCAGGGTGATCTATCAGAACATCCGCAAGTTTATTCGCTACCTGCTCTCCTGCAACATCGGTGAGGTCATCACCATGTTTCTGGCGATGCTGATGGGAATGCCGGTGCCACTGCTGCCGATTCAGATTCTGCTGATTAACCTGGTCACCGACGGCCTGCCTGCCATTGCGCTGGGACTGGACCCACCGGACAGGGATGTGATGGACCAGAAGCCCCGCCGCAGCACCGATTCGATCTTTTCGGGCGGCCTGCTGGAGGTCATTCTGTTCCGCGGCGCGCTGATTGGACTGAGCACCATCGCTGTCTTTTCGATGCTGCTGACCGGCGGCGCCTCGTTGGAGATGGCGCGCACCGGAGCGCTGGTCACCTTGATTCTGACCCAGCTGATCCACGTCTTTGAGTGCAAATCCGAGACAAGGACGCTGTTTGGCATCCCGTTTTTCAACAACTTCAAGCTGATCGCGGCGGTGTGCACCTCGCTGTGTGTGATGAGCTTTGCGGTATGGCATCCGATGGGACGGATGATCTTTGAGACAACGGCGCTGGGTGTCGAACAGATGAAGCTGATCGGTGTGCTGGTGATGGCAGCACCGATATTGTGGGCGTTTATCAGCGGCGTATGGTTCCACAAACGCTCCGATCGAACCAAAATTTGATTTTTCTTCCTTTATATGCTATAATAAGCCACACAAAATGAGAGAACATCTCCTTTTGTATCTATGGATGAATCTAGTTTTAGGTGGCGAAAAATTTGTACAAAAAGATCCTCTTTTACATGATGCTGGCAGGCTGCGTCACAAGGGTGACTGCCTTTGTTGTGCTGTCCCTGCTGGGACGGGTCCATCTGCCGCTGTTTGTCGTGGTGCTGTCGCTGTTGATTGCAGTGTATGGCATTGTATTGGTTGTAAAGCAGTTTGTTTCCAAGCTGACGCTGGGCCAGCTGGTGTCCTATCAGCTGGCGGCGGATGTGGGCGCGGTCATCTCCTTTGTGGCGATGCGCCTGTCGTTGGTGGATGTTTCCCTGATTGAAACGCTCATCACCGGTTCGGTTCTGTCGGTGCTGCTGAGCGTGACAGTGCTGTATATGACCTTCCGCAGAAAGCGGTACATCACCATTCAGAAGCGTCGGGAAGAAAACCGACAGAAGTCGGCGAGCAAATAAAAGCAAGGAAAACAGGGGGTAAAATGGTATGGACGAAAACAAAAAAGCTGTGATGGAAAAACGAATCGAAAAGACCATGGCAAATCTTGCAAAAAACAAGATGAAACCATACTATGCAAAGGATAAGCAGGAGGCGCTGCAGCTGGTGGAAAGTCTGCTCCAGGAGGGCCAGACGATTGCCTGCGGCGGTTCGATGACGCTGGAGGAATGCGGCATCATGCAGCTTTTGCGCAGCGGCAAGTATAACTTCCTCGACCGCGCAAAACCAGGTCTGACTCCACAGGACATCACCGAAATCTACCGCAAAGCCTTCTTTGCCGACAATTACCTTCTCAGTGCCAACGCTATCACCGAAAATGGTGAGCTGTACAACGTCGATGGAAACTCCAACCGTGTGGCTGCACTGGCCTTTGGACCATCCAGTGTCATCGTGGTGGCAGGCTACAACAAGATTGTACCGGACATCGACGCAGCAGTGGAGCGGGTCAAAAAGACAGCAGCTCCGGCAAATGCTATCCGACTGCACTGTGCAACTCCGTGCGCCAAGGTTGGCGAGTGTATGGACTGCCACAGCGACGGACGCATCTGCTGCAACTATCTGGTCAGCGCACAGCAGCGCCATCAGGACCGCATCAAGGTCATTCTGGTCGGCGAGGAGCTGGGCTATTAACCAATCAAAACAAACAGGCGGACAGCATCTGCTGTCCGCCTGTTGTTGTATATGCAAATTACTTGGAGGAGAGGGAGGCTGCTCTGCGCCGGTATTCGCTGGGAGTCTGCTGCTGGTGGTTCTTAAAGTAGCGCGCAAAGTAAAACTGGTCGCAGAAGCCCAGCTGTTCGGAAATCTCTCCAATGGACATCGGAGAGGACAGCAGCAGCTGACAGGCGCGGGTGAACAGCAGGTGGTCGAGGTAGGCGCCCAGCGTCAGTCCTGTTTCCTGCCGGAAACGTTTGGACAGGGTACTTTCCGAAACGTGCAGTTCCTCCGCCAGCTTTTTGACGGTGCAGCTCGAGGAGATGTTGCGCTGTGCCACCGGAAACAGGCGGGTGAGCAATGGGGAATAGTGCAGCACCTGTGCGCCGGCACCGGAAAGCTCGATGAGCTTTGCAATATCGCTGAGCAAGGCGGATTTGAGCCGCAAAGCAGAGGCGGCGTCGCTTTTCTGGTAGAGCTGATACACCTGCTGCATCTGCTGGTCAGAGACGGGCAGGCGGTAGCAGTCCTGACAGCCGAAAAACAGGTCGATGCCGTTGGGAAGATAGAGGTTGATGTGAAAGTAGAGCTGTTCCATCCAGTCGTCGCACTGGTAGCGGTAGCCAAGTCCGGCGGGAATGAGGTAGCAGCTGCCGGCGCTCAGACAGCACTGACCGGAGGGAAGCAGCACAGTGCCCTCTCCGCCGCGGATATAGTAAAGCCGTGAAAAAGGCGAGCGGACGTCGCTGTTGTTCCAGCGGCTGTCCAGCATCGCCAGACCTGCCTCGGCGATCTCCAGCCGGATATTGCTGATCAGCGAGATCAGGTCGGGATTTCGTTTGATGTCCATCGTGTATTCTCCATATTATTTCCTGATTTTTTAATGGGATATTTCCTGAAAATACTATATACTATCTTTCATAAACAGGCAAGAGCTTTGCCAAAAAGTCCATAATCCCTGCCATATAAGGAGGATTTTTCATGTCCAGTTATGTTACCAGAAAAACCCCAGGCGATACCTCCTGGTTTACCCATGACCGCTTTGGTATGTTCATTCACTGGGGCCTGTATGCTCTGCCGGCACGCCATGAATGGGTCAAGACCCGTGAGCGCACCCCTGAGGATGTATACGATCGTTATTTCAAGCACTTTGACCCTGATCTGTACGATCCAAAGGAATGGGCACGTCAGGCAAAAGCTGCCGGTATGCGCTATGCTGTGTTTACCACCAAACACCACGAGGGCTTCTGCATGTTCGACAGCCAGTACACCGACTATAAATGCACCAACACTCCTGCCGGCCGCGACCTGGTCCGCGAGTTTGTCGATGCGTTCCGCGCCGAGGGCATCCACATCGGCTTTTACTATTCGCTGATCGACTGGCATCATCCTGACTTCACCATCGACGTCAACCATCCGCGCCGCGACGACCCTGATGCAAAACAGCAGAACGAGGGCAGAGATATGCGCCGTTATGCCGAGTATATGCGCAATCAGGTCCGCGAGCTGCTGACCAACTACGGCAAAATCGACATCATGTGGTTCGATTTCTCTTACAGCCAGCGCCACGGAGAAGGCGACAAGGCATGGTTGGGCGGCAAAGGCAAGGACGACTGGGAATCTGAGAAGCTGCTGGAACTGGCGCGCAGCCTCCAGCCAGGCATCATCATCGACAACCGCACCGAGATTGAGCAGGACATCTGGACACCGGAGCAGTTCCAGCCGACCGACTGGTTCCGTCATCCAAAGACAGGCGAGCTGGTTGTGTGGGAAGCCTGCCAGACATTGTCCGGCTCCTGGGGCTACTACCGCGACGAATACACCTGGAAGTCGCCGGAGATGCTGCTGCGGATGCTCATCAGCACCGTTGCCAACGGCGGCAACCTCATCATGAACGTCGGTCCGACTGCCCGCGGCTATCTGGATTACCGCGCAGAGGAGGCGCTCAAGGTCTACGCCGACTGGATGAAGTACAACAGCCGTTCGATCTACGGCTGCACCAAGGCGGAGCCGGAGTTCAAGACGCCGACCGACTGCCGCCTGACCCAGAGCGAGGACGGCAAACGTCTGTACATCCATCTGTTCGCCTATCCGTTTGATAACTTCAAGGTGGAAGGTCTTGCAGGACACGTTGAGTACGCACAGTTTTTGCACGACGGCAGCGAGGTCAAATTCACCGAGGGCAAGGTCGAGCTGCTGAGCGACGACAAGCAGGAGGACGACGAAAGCGCAGCCTTCTTCTATCTGCC
>NZ_CALXIN010000122.1 GCF_944388365.1 uncultured Negativibacillus sp.
GCTTCTCCTTCACCGTCGGCAAAGACAGCGGGCAGCACCGCTGCTGTCATGCACAAGGCGGTCAGGAGTGCGAATATCTTTTTCTTCACTTGGCTTCCTCCTTCTGTCACCCAATAGGTTCCAATGGTTTACTCCTTTATTATACCGCATCTTTTTTGAAATTTCCATTACCCATTTCAGGGGTCAAAATGGGTAATGGGGAGCGGCAAAAAAAGGGCCGGCTCTATTGCAGCATATACTGTTTGAGGTCTTTGCGGTGGCTGACATTCAGCTTTTTCATCGCCTTGGACAGGTGGTGTTTGACGGTGTTGATCGACAGATTGAGGTACTGCGCGATTTCCTGATTGGTCCAGTTGCGGGCAACCAGCACCGCCGCCGCAAACGCCACAAACGCCTCCATGGCGCGAACCGCCGGCGAGGTTTTTCCGCCGTCTGCCAGGGTGTTTTTGATTTGCTGCAAGGCGCGGCGGGCATGGTCGATGCGTCCCATGGTCAGGCAGGAATAGGCAAAAATCCAGCAGGCGGACAGCCGCACGGCACTGTCCTGCGCGGTCAGATAGCCCTCGGTTTCCCGCATGGCCTTTTCGGCCTGTCCGCTGAAGTAGTGGTACTCCGCCAGAGCGATGTCCTTTTTGGGACCTGGCCTCATATTTTCGATGGTCTGCACGCAGTATCCTGGCTCAAAGGGTGTATTCATCAGGGGCATAAAGTCGGGAAACAGCTTCTGCTTCTGCGGCTTTTTATGTACGACCAGCTGTTTTTTCCGTCTGCGCGGGTCCTCCGGTTTTTGGCATTTTCTGGGATTGCCCAGGTGCCGCCGAACTGTTCTGCATCGGCGATACGTCCCTGTGTGCAGTACTGGTTGATCCGGCGCTCGGATACGCCCCATTTTTCAGCAGCTTCTCGAATTGATAGATAGCCTTCCATTTTATATAAATTCCTCCCAAACGCGGCGCAGTTCTGTTTGTCGCAATTTACTGGCTTCATTATATACGAATATCCGTATACTTTCAAGGCAGACGCAGACAGCACTCCCGTCCTTTTTTTAGAACGGGAGTGCTGTTTTGTGGTGAATCTAGTTGGAGATGTCAAGAAAGGTTAGAGCTGCTGGTTGAGGTTGACCGGCTGACCGGCGTACCACATTTCCAGCTCCAGATAATAGCCGCTTGCCCAACCGGTGTTGCCCACCGTGCCAAGCTGGTCGCCGGTCTCGACGACGCTGCCGGCAACGGCGGTCACCGACTGCAGGTGGCTGTACACCCAGGTGACGCCGCTGTCGTCGAGAATCTGCACCTGATTGCCGCGGCCTGCCTGCCAGCCCGCCGAAATCACTCTGCCGCCGACTGCCGCCGTGACGCGGTCGCCTGGTGCGCCATAGTACAGGCGGCTGAGCTGATTTGCGCCCTCCTGCTGTGTCACCGAGGTGAGCACCGGCGACTGATAGCTTGGGATGAGGACGGCATTGCTCTGCTGCTCAAACAGTGCCATCGCCTGCTCGTTATCAAACTGCTCGACGCCGGTGATCTGGTTTGTCTTTGGGTCGCGGACAATTTGCAGGCTGACCGTGCCATCGACAAGGTTAGAAGCATAGCACCAGTTGGTCTCGCCGAGCGTATCGACCAGCACCTTGACCGGCTGCGACTGATAGAACACCTCGCCGGCGCCGACCGTCATCATATCGCCGCTGCGATAGGTGACGCCGTATTCTTCCAGCGGTTCAAACAGCTTGCGGAGCTTGCTGTACTTCTTTGCGCGCGCTTCGACAAGGTTTTGGCTGGTGATGGTGCCGCTGTCCGGTGTTATCGTTTGTGCAAGTTCCACCGTATCGCCCGCGTCAAAGACCTGCAGCTGTTCGGTGCGGTTGCCGTTTGTGTCGGCGGAGAGGACGGTGCGGATGTCCACCACGCCGCAGTCGTTGAGGTAGTAGAGCAGCTCGCCGCCGGCGCCGCTCATGCCTTCCTCCGGCACCATCCAGCAGCGGACCAGCTGTCCGTTAAAGTAAAGGCGGTTGTCTTTATAGTTATAGCTCAGTCCCTGAGCGGCGTACTGTTCGGCGACGGTTTGGAGCTCGCCTGCCTCAAACGCGCCGACATTCGGCTTCTTGACCGACCGGACCGACCGGCGGAAGGTCCACTGGGAGATGATCTGCGGGTCGTACCGCTCGATAGATTCGATGGTATGTACGTCGTCGGCGAGCACCGTGTAAAGATCGGCTGTTCCCTCAGGGTCGTAGTATTCATAGAGAACTACACAGCCGCTGGTCCACATTTTTCCAACCGAAGCGCTGGTCTTGTAATAAATCGGGTCGTCGATCGGACCGTGTGTTTCCACGGTATAGCCATCGACAAAATAGCGCACCGGCTCGCCCTCATACCAGAGCTTTCCATCCTCGTCGGTAGTCAGCCCGAAGCCGGTGTAGCTGCGATACGGCGGCTGGGATTCCCAGGTGCCGACGTAGTGGATGCGCTGCATACTTTGTTCCCGTGCATATTCGGCAGGCGAAGTGCCAATCAAGCTGAGCGTCTCATCGTTGCTGAGCACCGACCACTTGTAAAAGCTGCCGTCGGTCTTTCGGCAGGCAAGGAGGTTGATGGCTCCGCTGTAATCAAAGAAGCACAGGTCGTTTTGCCGGTCGATGAGTGCGCGGACGGGCCTGTTCTGATAGAGCCAGCGGTCGTTTTGCTCGTCGTAGCGCAGGCCGTTGTCTGCATAGGCGGCAAGGGCATCGGCGCTGCTCTCGCCCTGTTCGCTTGCAGTCGATGCACCGGCGGCAGACACCGAGTCGTTCATCTGCGCAATCTCTTTGGTTCTGCGGTCATACTCCTCCTGAGAAGAGTGCTCCAATCCGGTCAGCTTGCCCTGGCTGTCGCGGACCGCTTCCAGGTCAACTTTTCCGGTATAGAAGTTGGTAAAGCTGTTGCCTGCTTCCTTGTCATAGAAGTAGCGCACAAGCTCTCCCTCATAGGTAAACACATTCTGTTCCTTCTGATAGCTCAGTCCATACGGCTCATACTGCTTGTATTCTTCAAGGTCAAGAGAAACATAGACGCCGTCGGCATTTTTTATCACCGGCTCCTCCGATTCTCCCTCTGCCATCGGATCGCTGAGCTTGCGCGCGGCAAATTCTTCGGCGCTTGCCTGCACCAGTCCGGTCAGCTTGCTGTCGGTGCGCTCGGCGCGCACATCCACGATGCCCGTCGGGTCGCAGTAGCCGATGCCCATGGTGTTCTGGTTGTCGCCAGGCCACTGATCGTCAAAGCAGCGCACCACCTGTCCCTGATAGTAGAGCTTGTTGTTGTCGGTATCCAGCTGCAGGCCGTACGGTTCATAGTCGGTGTACAGCGCCGGATCGAGGATGTTCTGGCTGATCGTATCGTCCGCTTTCTCGTCGAGCGACGAGGTATCTTCCTTGATGCCTGCCGAGGTGGCAAACACCACCGTGATGACCACCACCAGCACGACGGCGGCGGCAACGGTGAGGACCGACGCCTTCCTGGTTTTCATGATGGCGCGGATGCGCTCCTCGATGGCATTTCTGGAAAAGCCGCTGTACAGCAGTCCGAAGTTGCTGCGGTTTTCCTCCATGGCAATCAGCGTCAGCGCATAGTCGGAACGTCTGGAACGTCCGAGCAGCCTGAGCACCGTTTCGTCGCAGCTGAGTTCTAAGTCGCGGTTAAACAGCAGGTACATCGCCCACACCAGAGGATTGCACCAGTGCAGACAGAGCGCCGCCGCCATCAGCAGCTTGGTCACGCAGTCAAACCGCCGGATGTGCACATATTCGTGGGTCAGGATAAACCGCAGGGTATCCTCGTCCTGATTGAGCGCCCCCTTTGGCAGCAGGATCACCGGCCGCAGGATGCCGTAGGTCAGCGGCGTGTGGATGCGGTCAAACTGCCGCACCTCGATCTTGCGGCGGCGGCTGTGTTCTCCCTGCCATTCCAGCAGAAAACGGTTTTCCACCGGCAGCGACATCCGAAACTCCCGAATGCTGCGCAGGTAGCTCACCGCAAACACCACCGCCATTATGCCGCTGCCGGTCATCCACAGGCTGCCCAGCAGCTGTCGGAGCGAGAGGTTCGGCTGTGCCGCTTCGATGGCATTGCTGTCCGGCTGTATCTGCTCGGACTGCACCGGCGGCAGCGTGTCCGGCTGCTCGGTGGTGATTTCCTGCTGAACACTCTGTTCCGGCAAAACCGCCGGTTGCTCGGTCTGCTCCGGCAAAACTGTCAGCTGCTCCGGTAAAAGGACGTCGCTTTGTTCTGTCTGCATCGCTTGTTCTGCCCATTCGCTCACCGTCTGTACCGGTGTCATCTGCTGTGGTGCCGTCGACAGCGACGCAGTCGGCATCGGCAGCAGCGAATAGATGCTCAGTGCCGACGGGATGGAAAACGGCACCATCAGCCGCAGAAGTACCACCCACCACAGCACTACAAAGGTCTTTTTGGGCAGTTTTTCAATGGTCAGCGCGCGCAGTACGATGATCGCCAGAATCATCGCCGCCGCCGACAAACTCATCTGCATCAAATTCATGTCTTTCCCCCCTTTTGACGGTTATTCGTCCTCCAGCGTTCCCACGATCTCGCGCAGCTTCTGCAGCTGTTCGCCGCTGAGCTTCTTTCTGTCCAGCAGCGCAGCGAACAGCTTGTCCGCCGAACCGTCATAGATGCGGTCGATCAGCTCGTTGGTCTGCGCCTCCTGCACCTCCTGCTTTTGTACCAGTGCGTGGCACAGAAAGTTTGGTTCGCTGCGCTGGATGGCTCCCTTGTTGATGCACCGCTTGATGAGGGTATAGGTGGTGTTCATGTTCCAGCCCACCTCCTCTTTGAGCACATCCGAGATGTGCTTGGCGGTGCAGTCGCCTTCCTTCCACAGCACGCCCATGACTTTCAGCTCCGAGTCAAACAGCTTTCCTTCCATCTTTTCT
>NZ_CALXIN010000123.1 GCF_944388365.1 uncultured Negativibacillus sp.
CTGATATTCCACCCATGCCATCGCGCACCAGCTGATTCCGCGCAGGCAGGTCATCGTTTCGTACATCGCCGTCCGGCTTTGCAGCTGGTCAAAGTCGTTCTTTCTGCCGCTGGCTGTGTGGTAGTCGCGCAGAAACTGCATCTTTTCTTCCTTACTCAGCCGCACGTCGGTTTTCCAGTAGGTCGTGGTCGGCGCCAGAAAATGGCCCAAGTCCTGCGCCGCCTCTCCGATGAGCGGCTTTTCCCAGTCGATGAGGTAGTTTGGCTTTCCTGCGCCATTGATGAGAAAGTTGCCGGAGTTTAGCTCGGTATTGATGATGCACCGCGGCATCTCCTGCTGGGTGCGGCGGCGCTTTTCTGCCGCGTCCAGCAGCCGTACCAGCTGCTGTTTTGTTTTCATCGGCGCCTGCTGGGAGCGCAGATAGACTCCCGCCATCTGCCGACATTCATTGAGCATCGCCTGCACAGGGTCCTGTGGGCGCAGCAGGCGGCAGTCGGATGAAACCGGCACGGCGTGAATCTGTGCCAGACACTCTGCTGCCAGCCTCAGGTCGGTGCGGTAATCAAGTGCGCGTCCTGGCAGATATTCCATCACCAGCATCTGGTGCTGGCTGTCCACAAAATAAGGCTGCGGCGTGCGTCCGCTGCGCCTGAGCAGCCAGAGCGCGTGGTACTCGTAGCCGATCTGGTCGGACAGGTGCATCTGGCTGCCGGTGTTTTTGCGCAGCACCAGCTTTTGTCCGGTCACCGGATGGGTGAACAGATAGTTGATGTTATATTCTCCCTGTCCCAGCATCGAAAAGGACAGCTGTGCCGATTCGGGAATGCCCAGCTCCTGCTGGAAGCGAAAGTTTGTTACGGCGCGAAGTTGTTGTGTGTTTAAGCTCATCCTGTCTCCCCCTCTGTGTTACATCCACCCTAGCCGGCGCAAAAACTGCCGGCTGTGCGCACAGGCCGCCGGTTGCTGCCGCAGCCGGTCTGCCAGCGCGCGCAGGTCCTGCGGCGAATCCACATCATGCAGCGGCTGCACCGTCCGGCAGCAGTATCCGGCGGCTTTGATGGCAGCCATCGTCTGTTCAAAGACGGTGTTGTCGCCGTAGGACTGGCCTGCAAAGACAAAGGAGCAGCGCATCCTGCTTCCAATCAGATAGTAACCTCCGTCCACCGTGGGACCGAGCACCAACGGACTTTGGTCGAGCGACTGCATCGCTGCGGCAATGATGCCGCGATGAAGCTGTGGCAGGTCGGCGCCCACCAGCACACAGCGGTCATAGCCCATCGCCAGCGTTTGTGCGATGGCGTTGTCCATCTTTTCCCCAAGACTATTCCCCTGTTGTGGAAAAAACTGCCGTTGGTCCGGCAGCAGCTCCTGCAGGATCGACAGCGGACCTTCCTGTCCATAAAAAACCAGCAAATCCCAGCGCGGGTCGTTGCAGGCGGCAAACAAATCCTGCAAAAAGGCACAATGAGCCTCGACGCACTGTGCCGGCGTCAAGGCCGCTTGAAGTCTTGTCTTGGTTTTTCCCTGCACAGGGACGCGGGTAAACAATATCAGCGCCTGTTTCATCAGGAAACCTTGTCTCCCCTTTCTTTCTTCCCTGCGTCCTTTCCCAGATAGTGCCGTTTGACGGCGATGCCCAGCAGCATGACCAGCACAAACAGCACGCCTGCCGCGACAAAGTACCAGACGCGGCCTTCGGTGGCGGTGATGCCCGCCGCGCCGATGGTGAAAAACGAGACGCCAGGGAGCATGAATACAAACGTACAGATAGTATATTTCCAAAAATGGATATCGGTAATCCCATAGGCAAAATTTTGCAGATTATACGGGAACAACGGAACCAGTCGGGTGATCATCAGCACGACCGTCTCGCTGTTGCTGTTCTGCTCAAACAGAAGCTTTTTAAGGTAGGGATTTTTCTCGGCGAGCGGCTTGAGCGAATCGCGCAGGAAAAATCGTCCCACCACAAAGGCGGCGCACGCGCCCAAGGTCGTGGCAATCAGGCAGAGCAGGATGCCCAGCCACGGTCCAAACAGCATTCCAGCAAACAGCGCGAAGGTAGCTCCTGGCAGCGCCAGCACGACGCATCCCACCACCGTGAGGAGGACATACCACAGCATCGCCTGCCAGAGGTTTTGCTGCACCAGCTCCCGCAGGAAGGAGAGGTTCTCGAGATTGCCAAGATACTCCGACCAGCCAAAGCGGCGGTCCAGAATCAGGATCGCCGCAATGAGCAGCACAAAGACAATGAGCTTTGCTTTTTTCATCTTATCGCTCTTTCGAGGCGGATTTTGCCTTCTGTCTTGCATTGAAGATCTGGCGCAGCATGACGATCAGCACCGACAGCGCAAACAGAATCAGCAGTCCGGTCACCAGCAGCTGTGCGCCGCCGGTGAGCATGCCGCCCACATAGGAGTAGACGATGGTGGCTGGCAGCTGACCGATGCCGGTGGCGATGAAGAACGGCCAGAACTTCATCGAGGTCAGTCCCGCCGCATAGCTGACCACGTCAAACGACATGAACGGCAGCAGACGCGCAATCAGCACGCTCTGTTTGCCGTACTTTTCGAAAAAGACGTCGATCTGTTCCAGACCGGTCTTGGTGGTAATCTTCTCGACCACGTCGCGTCCCAGCAGCTTGGCAAGCCAGAAGCACAGCGCCGCGCCCGCCATCGCGCTGCTCCACGAGAGGATGGCTCCCTGCCACCAGCCAAAGAGGTTTGCATTGGCAAAGGTGATGAGAAACGCCGGCAGCGGCGCCATCAGCGACTGGAAGATCATCAGGATGGCAGACACCGCCATCGCATACGGGCCGTAGGACTCGACAAAGTCTTTGACCACCGCAAAGTCGCCGCTGGCAAACATGGCAAAGACCTTGTCCATGCTGGTTTTGACCGGCTCGACCAAAAAGTAGCTGGCAACCGCCGCTGCGATCAGCACCAGCACCACGATCTGCTGTATTCTTTTGGATTTTTTGTTGTTCATAATATCCGCCCCTTTTGCACAGGTTGTCTTTCTTCCCTATATATTGACACAGTTCGATTTGAATAGCAAATTGTTATTTTCTATTCAAGTACAAAGACGGATGAATATTTTTTATATGTTTTTCTCTTGACAATCTTGACCTTTTGGGCTTCATGATTCCTGTTTGCAGGCTGATTCTTCAACAAAGCGCGGTTATTCTTACATGAATATAAAAAGATGGCGGATTTCTCCTCGCACCATACAGGAAATCCTTCCTATTTTTCACGCAGAATGAATGTATGATTGATACTGTCACCGGCGATGCTGCTCCGGCGGGCCGATTTCTGCCGAGGAAAGGTCTGGAACGGCGGCGATGCAATTTGTGCAATTTGTGCAATCTGTCGGATTTTGCCGCGGGATTTTTCCTGAGAATTGGAGGACAGCGGCCGGTTTGGAAGTTTAGCTATATAATAAGGAAAGAAGTGTATCGTTTTTTCAAAACAGGATCTTGGCAGACAGCAACAGAGCCGCCGCTTTTTAAAAAGCGGCGGCTCTGTTGCTTGTTGTTGTGTATAGAAAACGGAGTTGTACTGTTTAAGCCTCTTTCTTTCTGGCCTCGATCTCTGCACGCATCTGCGGAAGCATCTTCTCATACTTGCGGATCATCAGGCTAAAGACCAGTGCAATGAGAAATCCGACGCACGGCAGCAGGGTATTCTCGACAAAGAACAGCTGTTTTACGCTCTCGGCCTGTTCGGCAGCCTTTGGCACATACGGAACCAGCATCAGCAGATAGCCTGCGATCGGTCCGCCCAGTGCCATGCCCACCTTATAGGACACCGAAAAGCCGGACATCAGGATTGCCTCGTTGTTGACGCCGGTTTTCCACTCGCCGTAGACCTTGGCGTCAAAGATGTTGAGCACGATGGTCGCGCCGACCAATCCGACGCCGACGGTGCTGAAGGTCCAGCCGACGATCATCACCCATACATTCATGTCGTGCAGCAGGAAACGGATGCCGTAGCCGACCATCGACATCAGACAGCCGAGCGAAGCGGTTCCTGCATTGCCAAAGTGTTTGGTAAACCAGCTGAGCACCGCATAAACCAGCACGCCGGTGACGGTGGCAACGGTGGAATAGGTCGCCAGAAGGTTGACGTTGCCGAGGTTATACTGGAAATAGTAGGTCTGCGCCGAGCTTTCGATCGACGAACCAACGACGTCGAAGAAGTACAGTCCGATGCAGAACAGCCAGACCTTATTCTTCAGCAGCGCTTTGAGCACTTCTCCCAAACCAGGCGCCTTCTCGACGCTGTTTGCTCCGCCTGCCTCGGTCAGATATTCCGTTCCCCAGAACACAACCAGATGGCACAGTGCATACAGGACACCGTAGAGGATGCCGACATACAGAAAACCCTTCTGCATATCCTCGCCGCCGAACACCGACACCATCGGCAGCGTCGCCGCTGGAACAATCCAGCCGGCAGCTGTGCCATAGAAGCCGGCGATCTGGTTGAGGTGGGCGCGCTGCTGTTTATCGCTGGACAGACGGCCCATCAGGGTATTGAGCGGGATGAGCAGTGCGGTGCTTGCCATACCCTGCAAGGTATAGGTCACCGCTACCCAGATGATCTTTCCGGTCATGGTCAGCTCCGGCATCATAAAGCACAGGGCGACGATCACACCGGCTGGCACCGAGAAGTATTTGAGCCATACTCTGCACTTGCCCTCTTAGGAGCGGGTTCTGTCGACGATGGCGCCCATCATCGGGTCATTGATGATGTCCCAGATCTTGGCGATCAGAATGATGGTCACAGCAACGCCACTGCTGATGCCGATGACATCGGTATAAAAGTACAGCATGAACACCATGGTCAGATAGACCAGCAGC
>NZ_CALXIN010000124.1 GCF_944388365.1 uncultured Negativibacillus sp.
CGCAGAACGGTCAGTGGGTTAGCGGTACGGTCGTCGGTCTGACGGTAGGTAGCGTTTTCAAAGCACCAGTAGTTGAGCTCGAGAGCAGCTTCCTTCATGCTGCCGGTCTTGCCTGCCTCGACCAGACGCGGCCAGCACAGGTCATAGAAAGCGCGGCGGCAGTCGACGATGTCTTCGGTGTTGATGCGGTAGTAAAGGACATGGTTAAAGAAGATGTCCTCAGGGATGTCCTTGCACCAAGGGGTGTTTTCGCGCAGGAACAGCGCATGATCTACATAGGAAAGGAACAGCGAGAAATCGTAGTTTTCGATGTCGCTGATCGGCATGGTGCCGTACAAAAATTTCATGCAGACCTTCTGAGCGTCGTTGCAGCGCTCGAGCTGTTCAAGGATTTCCTGCTCACGTCCGCCAAAGAAGGGACGGGCAGTCTGGAAATATTGTTCAGCCTTCTGGCAGAGCAGCGGGCTGAAAGTAAGATTGCAGGACATAAAGAATCCTCCTGTCATAAGAAATCAAAGGTAGAAGTGTGTGTTAGCTGCGGCAGCATTCGTCCAGAACGGTTCTGGCTTTGCGGATCTCCTCGGCGCTGGTCTGCCAGAGGGTATATTCGCTTACCATCGGCAGTCCCATGCTGACGTCGGATTTGCGGTAGGTCATCGGGCTGTCCAGCGTGATCTTGCCGGACATGTGGAAGGAGGTGGCGCCGGTGGTAGGAGCCAGTTTTGCGATGACGGTGTCCTTGACGCCGGAACCGATGAGGATGTCGACCTCACCGGCAGCCTCTTTGACCAGCTGGCAGAGCAGCTCCTCGCCGTCGAGGGCGTTGTTCTTCTGACCGGCAGTCAGGATGGTGTCGATATGTAACTGTTTCGCCTGCTGCAAAGCGAGCATCGGGTCGGAGCAGACGTCGAAGGCGCGGTGCAGAGTGACACTCATGTTGCCGGCTTCCTTCATCAGAATCTCCATGCGTTCCATATCCAGACTGCCGTCCGGTTTGAGCACGCCGATGACAACGCCGTCAGCGCCGGCTTCGCGGAACATCTTGACGTCGCGGCGGATGATTTCAAATTCTTCGTCCGAATAGCAGAAGTCGCCGAAGCGCGGACGAATCAGCACGTTGATGAGAATGTCGCAGGTTTCGCGGACACGGTGATACAGGTTGATGTCCGGTGTAGTGCCGCCGATCAGCAGATTTGCGCACAGCTCCAGACGGTCAGCGCCGCCTTCCTTGGCAGCCAGTGCAGATTCGACGGTGTCGACGCAGCATTCAAGCAGTGGTTTTTTCATGGTAAACAGCCTCCTTTGGCGGTTGTACAAAATTTAGAAGCGGTCAGCAGCGGTGAAATGGTGGTCCATCAGGAAGTACATCGTTGCAGCCGAAGCGCCGGTAGCGCCTTCTGCCTGGAACTCATAGACCGGTTTGTCCACACGGGAAACACCGGCGATGTCCAGATGCAGCCATGGGTGATCCTCGGCAAATTCGCGCAGGAACAGTCCGGCAACGATGCTGCCGCAGCCGCTGCGGGTGGAGTTTGCAAGGTCGGCAACTCTGCCGTTGACCATCTCGCGGTACTCATCATCGGTCGGCAGGTCGACATATTTTTCGCCTGCTCTTGCACCGGCGCGCAGCAGTTCGTCCTCAAACTCGTCGTTGTTGGTCATCACACCGGCGCGGATCTTGCCGTAAGACTGTGCGATGGCGCCGGTCAAGGTGGCGACGTCGACGATGCGGTCGGCTTTTTCCTCACGGATCGCATAGGTGATAGCGTCAGCCAGAATCAGTCTGCCCTCGGCGTCCGAGCTGAGGATTTCGACCGTCTTGCCGTTCATCGCGACGTAGACATCTCCAGGAATCGAGGAGGTGTTGGACAGACGGTTCTCAACGATAGGAACAACGGCGAGGACGTTTGTCTTTGCCTTGTTCTTTGCCAGTGCGCAGACTGCTGCGGTGACAGCTGCTGCGCCGCCCATGTCGCCTTTGGTGTTGATCAGACCTTCGCGGCTCTTGAGCGAGTAGCCGCCGGTGTCCAGCGTAACGCCCTTGCCGACCAACGCGGTGACTTCCTTGTCGTCAGGATTGCCCATGTAGCGCAGAACAACGATGCTGCACGGATAATCGCTGCTGAGGCCGACGCTCAAAAACAGGTTCATGCCCAGTTTCTTGGCCTGTTTGATGTCCACAACCTTGGCTTCGCAGCCGGCTGCCTTGCCCTCGGCGACCACCTTTTCTGCCAGTGTCACCGGATTGAGCAGGTTGCCAGGCATGTTGACCCAGTCGCGCGCCATCATGACACCCTGTGCGACGTTGGCGGATTTGTTGACAATCTCCTGAATCTCCTCCTGATGGTTGTCCTCAAAGCCCTGAAGATAGGCGGTATACTGGTATTTCTCCTTTGGTTTGCTGTAACAGCCTTCGTACTGGTACAGTCCCAGCATCAGGCCGCTGGTCAGGTCATAGACCGAGTCGATGCCAAACAGCGAAATAACCGCCGAAGCGTCCACCTGATATTCGGTCTGTTTGAGCTTGCGCATCGTTTTGGAAGCGAGCGCCGCTGCCGATTTGACCTGCAGCAGGCTGAGGTCGTCCTCCTTGCCAAGTCCGACCCAGACGTGCATGACATTGTCTAAAAAGGTGTGGAACTCGCTCAGACGGCTGCCGTCAAAGACCGACTGTACCATCGCAGGGCACTGTTCCAGGTTGTCCTGACAGGCAAAGTGAACCACAGCAGAGCAAACCTTTTGGTTGTCTACAATAATCATAACACTTCCTCCATTTCCGGTGATAGTTTTTGAAAAGGAAAGAAAACTGTATTAAAGCAGTAACTTTATGTTAAGAATACCATATTTTTACTGAAAAAGAAACGAAAAGCTGCAAAAAAGTGATCAATTTTAGAAAAAGTTATGCATCCATCAGCTGCTGGATGCAGTCGACGCAGTGGCGCAGATAGATTTTGCGGATGGAAGGGTATTCTCCCAGGCCGCGCAGAATCGACTGCACCTGGTAGCCTGCGCGCTCAAACTGCTGCTGCCAGGAGTCCTCATCGCCGCACATATCGTTGATGGCGTGATCTCCGGCGACCACCATCAGCGGAGCAAGGATGACCTTTTTGGCGTGGATGGCAGCGACCTCCTTCATGACGGTGGCAAGGTCAGGATATCCCTCGACGGTGCCGATGAAGAAGTTTTTGCAGCCCTGTACCTTCAGGCGGTAGTCCAGCGCAGGATAGGTGGCGTTGGCAGGATGTTCGGTGCCGTGGCCCATCAGCACCAGAGCGGTGTCCGGCTCGATGCTGGAAAACTCCTCCTGCAGTGCCTGGGTGACCAGACGGTAGTCCTCAAACGAGGTCAGCAGCGGCCAGCCGCAGATGATGTGCGGGAAGCGGTCCTGCCAGCGCTCGACCTCACGGCGCAGATCGTCAAACTCAAAGCCGCTCATGACGTGGGTCGGCTGGCAGATGACGGTGCCGAATCCCTCGGCAGCCAGCTTTTCCAGCGCCTGCTCCACCGAGTCGATGATGACGCCGTCGCGTTCGCGCAGCTTTTTGATAATCATGCCGCTGGTGAAGGCGCGGCGAATCTCAAAGTCAGGAAAGGCTCTAGCAAAGTCCTCCTCGATGGCGCCGATGGTTTTTTCGCGGGTTTCCTCGTAGCTGGTGCCGAAACTGACGACCAGAATTGCTTTTTTGGCAGGGTCCAATCCGCGGCGAGGAGAGAGGGTCAGATCCTTCGAGCGGTTCAGACCGGATTTGACAGCGACTGCGCCGGCGATAGCGGCTGCCGATGCAAGTGCAATACCAAGAATTTTTTTCACAAAAGATTCCTCCGATATTAAAAAGATTTCTGACAGGATTTTTCCATTCTTTTCTTTGAATATACCATGAAAAAGGCTTTTATACAAGCGGTCTTTTCGACACTGGTTTTGTTTTGGAGGGAAGCGGCAAAGAAAAATCGCCTGACCACCTAGCAACTGCCCCCAGGGATGTGGTATAATGGGTGCAGCGATCAATTCCAGGAAAGGGGATTTTGATGAAATCCAAAAAAAAATTTGCTGTGATGCTCATGGGCAGCGACTATCAGCAAAAGAAGGATTATGCGGTGCTGGAGACAGGAGGGACAGAAACCCACATCATCGCCGTCAATACACCGCAGCAGGCGCTGGAAACGGTGAAAACTCTGGCGGACGACGGTTTTGGCGCAGTGGAGGTCTGCGGCGCCTTTGGAGAAGCGCTGGCGCGCCAGATGTACGAAGCTGCCGGCAAACGGCTGAGCGTCGGCTTTGTGGTCTGTCCATCCGACCAAAAGGAAATGTCCGACCGTTTCTGGTCGCAGCAGGATTGATCTTTCGAAAAACAAAAACGCACCTTGCAAGGTGCGTTTTTGTTTTTTCTATTGCTGCTGCGAGTCGGACAGCTTTTTCTTTTTCTTGTCCCGTTTGGTTTCGCGGTACTGATGGAAGTCGCGGAAACCAAGTCCGGTGATCTCACCGACGTCATCGACGACGATGAAGGCGTCAGGGTCGATCTCGTGGATGATGTCATAGGTCTTGTGAACCTCCTGACGTCCAACTGCACAGAACAGGACGGTGCCTTCCTTGCCGCTGTAAGCACCGCGGGATTTCAGCTCGGTGACGCCGCGCTCCAGATCGGTCATGATGCGGCTGGCAATCTCATTGTTCTTGGGCGAGATGATGAACAT
>NZ_CALXIN010000125.1 GCF_944388365.1 uncultured Negativibacillus sp.
CCCTGAACACGGCAGGCGTTATAGAACTTGTGGAACAGTGTTGCCACATCCATCAGATAATGGGTCAGTCTTGCCGGATCGTAGTTCTTTGCAGCGGCGATGATCTCACGCGGGCACTGTGCCAGGGTGCGGATCAGCTCGCGCTCCTCGGAGGTGTTCAGCAGCTTCAGTTCCTCTGCAGTGCAGGTTCTCGGCTGGATGTTCTGTGCAGCCAGATTCTTTAAGATGGAGCAGATTCTTGCGTGCGCATACTGAACATAGTAAACCGGATTCTGGGAGGATTCCTCCACAGCCAGGTCCAGATCGAAGTCCAGTGTGGAGTTTGGCTCGCGCATGTTGAAGAAGAAACGTGCTGCATCAATCGGAACCAGATCGGTCAGGTCGGACAGGGTGATCGACTTGCCGGTACGTTTGCTCATGCGGTATGGCTCGCCGTCCTTCATCAGACGTACCAGCTGCATCAGCACGATGTCCAGCTTGCTGCCGTCCAGACCGATGGCATCCATCGCACCTTTCAGTCTTGCAACGTGACCGTGGTGGTCTGCACCCCAGACGTTGATGACGCGGTCAAATCCACGGTCAACAAATTTATTCTTGTGGTAAGCAATATCAGCGGTAAAGTAGGTTGGGTTGCCGTTTGCACGGATCAGAACCTCATCCTTTTCGCCGCCAAACTGGGTAGCTTTGTACCAGATTGCGCCGTCCTTTTCATAGGTCCAGCCGCGCTTGGTCATATCGTCCACAATCGCCTTGACTGCGCCGGATTTGTGCAGGGTGCTTTCCGGGAACCATACGTCGTAAACGATGCGGTATTTTTCCAGGTCGGTTCTGAGCTTCTCGATGTTTTTCGGCAGAGCAAAGTCGACCAGTGCCTGACGGCGCTCCTGTTCGGAAACGTTGAGCAGGCTGTCGCCGTGTTCATCGGCATACTGCTGTGCGCGCTCCTTGATGTCCTCGCCGTGGTAGCCGTCCTCTGGGAATTCTACCGCATCCTCTCCTTTAAAGATCTGCAGGTATCTTGCCTCCAGCGACAGACCGAATTTTTCGATCTGGTTGCCGGCGTCGTTGATGTAGAACTCACGGGTGACGTCGTAGCCGCAGGCATCCATCGCTGCTGCCAGACAGTCGCCGATAGCGCCGCCGCGGGCATTGCCCATGTGCATCGGGCCGGTCGGGTTTGCGGATACAAACTCAACCATGACCTTCTCGCCCTTGCCGTAATCGGAGCGGCCGTAGTCCTTGCCTGCCTCCAGTACGCCGGATACGATGTCAGCAAACCACAGATCGCTTACAAAGAAGTTGATAAAGCCAGGACCTGCGATCTCCACCTTTTCGATGTAGTGAGCATTTTCCAGATCCATGCACTCTTTGAGGATGTTTGCGATTTTCACCGGTGCATTGCGGAAGGTCTTTGCCGAAACCATCGCTGCATTGGAAGCAAAGTCACCGTGGGAGCTCTCTGCCGGAATCTCTACCGAGAAGTTTGGCAGCTCGTTCTGTGGCAGTTTGCCCTCCTGCATTGCTTTGGCAAAGGCGTCCTTAATCAGGTTTTCCACCTCAGCCATGGCACTGTTTACAAAATTCATGTTCATAGTGTTGATTTCCCTTTCTTTTGATGTCGTCATCTATTTTTAATTTGCCAGAATTTCCTTGATGGTGATGCTGACGGTATTTTCGGTGGCAACGGTGGCCTCGATGTCCAGCGTATAGCCAAACGACAGGTGTCCGCCCTGTTCGCTCAGCGTGCTGTCAAAGTGGTTGCCCATCACGCCGATGGTCATGCTGCCGTAGCCGGTGTCGTACTGACACTGGTGGCGCACTCCCTGCTCCACAATCAGCTGGGAGCGCGACGGCCCGAAGCGGGTCATGGTCACCTTGTCGTGAGGTCCCACCTTCAATGTCGTGCGGCAGCCCTCATAGCCGGTGGCCTCGGTCTCCTCATAGCTGATATAGTACAGCTGGTTTTTCCGGTAGAACCGTCCGGTCGTCATCATCTCGATCACATCTTTTTCGTTTCCCACCTTCTGGGTTCCTTTAATCGTGATCAGGACGTCCTTTTTGATATCCTTTGTTGTTTCCATACTCTTTGTAACCTCGTGCTTTTGCGCTTTTATACCAGCTCGACGCGGTGGACGTTCCGGCCGATCTTTTCCCCTAAAAAGATGGAAGCCGTCTTGTCGAAGCTTTCCACCTCATCGGTCACGTTGTATTCGGTTTCGCCGGCAGTGGTCTGCTCGGCGGTCATCGAATGTTTGAGCAGGATGCTCTGCACATATTTTGCAGCACATCTGCCCGGGTCAATCAGCGTGACCTTGTAGTCCAGCAGGCGATTGAAAATCTCATACAATATCGGAAAATGGGTGCATCCCAGAATCAATGTGTCGATATCCTCTTTCATCAGCGGTTCCAGATACATCTGCACCGCCAGATTGGTGATCTGATTGTCCGGCTCGATCATGCCGTTTTCCACCAGATGCACCAGCAGCGGACAGGGATTTCCATAGACATGGATGTCGCTGCGGATGTTTCGCATCGCCCGTCCAAAGGCGTTGCTCTTTAGGGTGGCGTTGGTTCCCACCACACCGATGCGTCCGCGTGCGCTCATGGCACAGGCCTCCTGTGCCGCCGGCAGCACGATGTCCACATAGGGAATCGGCAGCGCCGACGAGATCTCCCTTGGCAGCGTGCTGCTGACCGTTCCGCAGGCCGCGACGATCATCTTGATGTCCTTTTTCAGCAGAAAGTCGATGTCCTGCTGGGCATAACGGATGATGGTCTCTCGGCTTCGTGTTCCATAGGGGACCCTGCCGGTGTCCCCCAGATAGACGATGTTTTCGTTTGGCAGCAGCCGGTGCAGCTCCTTGACCACCGTCAGGCCGCCCAGTCCCGAATCAAAAACACCGATCGGTCTGTTATCCATCCGCTCTGTCTGCCCCCTTCCTGCCGCGCTCCAATGCAAGCTCGATCAGTCGGGTCAGCAGCTGCGGGTAGCTCAGTCCGCAATGTGCCCACAGTTTTGGATACATGCTGATCGAGGTAAAGCCCGGGATGGTGTTGATCTCGTTTAAGATGACTGCGCCGTCCGATTTGCGGACAAAGAAGTCGATGCGCGCAAAGCCCTCACAGTCGATGGCTGCAAATGCTTTCTCCGCGGTCTGGCGCAGTTCCAGAGAGGTTTCCTCGCTGACTCTGCCAGGAATGTGCAGCACGGTGGTGCCGTCGATGTATTTTGCCTCGTAGGTGTAAAACTCGACCACCGGCACCAGCTCGCCGACGACGCCTGCCGCCTGCGGATGTGCATTTCCCAGCACCGCTGTCTCGACCTCCTGCATCTCGATGCACTCCTCAACGACTGCCTTGTAGTCCTCTTTGAGCGCAACCTCACAGGCCTTTTTCAGCTCCTCGCGGTTGTGTGCCTTGCCGACGCCCACCGAAGAACCTGCATTCGCCGGCTTTACAAACATTGGATAGCCCAGCTTTTCCTCCGCCTGCTGTGCAAACTCCTCGAAGTGTGCCATCTTTTCCCCATTGACGATCACCCATTTTGCCATGCGGATGCCGTTTGCTTCCAGAATGGTGTGGGTCATCTCCTTGTCCATGCAGTTGGCGCTGGAAATCGTGTTGCAGCCGACAAACGGAATGCCCGCCAGCTGGAACAGACCCTGGATGGTGCCGTCCTCGCCGTGTTTGCCGTGCAACACAGGGAAGCATACATCCACTGAAACAACCTCACAGCTGCCGTCCTTGCCCAGCATCAAAAAGCCGTGGTGCGAGCGGTCCGGCGAAACGACCGCGGTGCGCAGCGACAGGTCGGATTCCCACTTCTGGCTGGTGATCTCATTGTCAGCGCCGGTATATTCCACCCAGCGTCCGTCCTTGGTGATGCCGATGCGCAGCACCTCATACTCGTCGGAAAGATTGCTGAGCACCGACTCGACCGACAGCAGCGAAATCTCGTGTTCGCTGGAAACACCGCCGAACAGGACGGCGACCTTGATTTTATGTTCGCTCATCAAAGGACACTCCTTTTTTGTTCTCAAATATACAGTCTCATTTATTTATATGTAGTTTGGCTTTGAATATGAAGATCCGGTCTGATCACAATTATAAGAAGATAACAACAGCCAAATCAGTACCTATCATTGTATCACATCCCTCCCCCTGCTTTCAATGGTTTCCTTGTATCATTTTGCATATTCTCCGGCCTTTTGGCTTGTTGATATTCACTTTTTTTGCCGCTTGTCAAAAACGGATGAAGGTATCAAATCCGCAAAACCGACAAGCAAAAACCTTCAAAAAGCTTTGTTGTGTGACAAAATCAATAAACTTCATAAAAACGGCGCAAAAATGCCAAAAAATCCGTTGACGAAGCCATGGGGGATGTGGTATGATTGCCTTACCTCTAAAAGGGTTATTTTTTTATGTCCAAAAATGAACCATCCACCCACCAACAGACGTGTTTTCCCGCGTCAGGTTGGAGATTCAAGCGTTTCCTTTACGAGGGAGGCAAAAAAATCCGTTTTATCAGGAGGTGCCGATATGAGGATTAAAATTACCTTAGCTTGCACAGAGTGCAAACAGCGTAATTACAACACAAAGAAAAACAAGAAAAACGATCCTGACAGACTTGAGATGAACAAATACTGCAAGTTCTGCCG
>NZ_CALXIN010000126.1 GCF_944388365.1 uncultured Negativibacillus sp.
CACCCCCTGTATAGGTCTATTTTCCTACACAGGGGGCGTTTTGTCTATTGTCCACTTTTACTGGACCTGTTCAAAACCACAGGGCTTTTGTTTTTGGCTTCATCGCCGAACAGGGGATTCTTTGCAGGGCAGTTCCTGCACGACCCATTTTGCAGGGAGGCTCCCCGCCCCTGCACCCCGGGGTTCCTTTCTTCCCGAAAAGAAAGGAACCAAAGATTCGCCAAAGAGGAAGTATCCTCTTTGGAATCTTCTCTTAGGGGATTCTCCCCTCGGGAGCTTTGCAAAGCAAAGCTCTCTCCCCCTGACTTTCCCGTAAGTAAGAGGATGTCAGGTTTTGCACCTGCCACTTCGGATAGCAGAATGCCTTCGTCGAGTTCACTTTCTGCCGATACAGTGGGGGTTCAAAGGGGGTCATGCCTGACCCCCTTCGCTGGAGGTCAAGGAACCAGGAGGTTCCTTGTGTGCTCTTTGTGAAACTTTCTTCACACAAGAAAGTTTCCGCGGGTGCGGGTCGCGTAGACCCGCAAGGTGGTTCGCAGGAACTCTCCTGCAATAAAAGAAAAGGGGTGTGCAGGGACTTCCCTGTTGTTATGATTGCGGGCCTTTGCAGTGCGCATACTGAGGAACCTCATTCCATGGAACCGGAAATCCTGCGCCGTGGGCACAGAAGATCGAACAGGATGGATTTGCCAGATCGCGGGTGCGATCGTACCCGATCTCCTCCGCTACCTCCTGCGTGTGACTGCACGGCTCATAGCCGTCAAACTGCAGCGCCAGCACTCCCTTGCCGCGGGTAAAGCTGAGAAACTCCCGTCCATATCCCGACAGTCCCGCTGCCGGTCCGCGTCCGCGCACAATCGCCTGTTCGGTGTCGGTTTCGGGCGCTTGGAAGCTGCACTCCAACCGCTGCAAATCCGCCATCAACCGTCCAACCTGGTCGGCAGGAACGGTGATCTCAAAAGCATAGTATGGCTCGAGCAGCACCACCTTGCCATCGGCGAGCGCCTGCTCCAATCCCTGCCGGATGGCACGATAGGTCGCCTCCCGAAAATCGCCGCCCTCGGTGTGCTTGAGGTGGGAGCGTCCGATCAGCAAAGTAATGTCCACGTCGCACAGCGCCGAACCGGTCAGCACGCCGCGGTGCTGTTTTTCAAAGACATGGGTGCGGATGAGGTTCTGCCAGTTCTGAGAGAGCAGGTCGGTCGGACATTCGCTGGCAAAGTGGATGCCGCTGCCGCGCGGCGCAGGCGACAGCCGCAGCTGCACCTCGGCATAGTGGCGCAGTGGTTCATAGTGTCCATAGCCGATCACCGGCGCCGAGATGGTCTCGCGGTAGAGGATACGGCAGTCGCCAAAGCGTACCTTCAGTCCGAACCGCTCCTGACACAGCTCGGTGAGCACCTCCAGCTGAATCTGTCCCATCACGCGAATTTGTATCTCCTGCAGTTCCTCGTCAAAGCTCACTCCAAGGCTTGGGTCCTCATCCTCGAGCAGCCGCAGCTTTTCCAGTGCCGTGCGCACCGGCACCGACGGCTCCAGCAGCACCGTCGCTCCCAGCATCGGTGTCAGCTGGCTCTCGCGGTGAAAGCATCTTGCACCCACCTCATCACCTGGACGCACCAGCACAAGTCCGGTTGCTGCGCACAGCTGTCCTGCCTGTACCTGCGGCACCGTGGTATATTTTCCGCCCTGGCACAGACGCAGCTCGTTTGCCTTCTCGGTGGTAAAGCTGCCATCGGGCAGCATCAGTTTGATCTCGTCGCGTGCTTTGAGGACACCGCTGTGCACCTTCAAAAAGGCAAGCCGTTCGCCGCGGGCATCGTGGCGAATCTGGTAGACGGTGGCGGAAAATGTTCCATCGTCCTCGACCGGCAGCGTCAGTGCCGACAATCCGCGCAGAAAGGTGTCGATGCCCGTATCCTGCAAGGCAGAACCGCAAAAACAGGGAAACAGCTTTCTTTCCCGCACCAGCTTTGCCATGGCAGACTGCCAGATAGCGCGGTCAAATCCTCCGTCGAGGTAGCGTTCCAGGAGCGCTTCGTCCTCCTCGGCGACCCGCTCGATGAGGCTTTCCTCCCAGTCCTCTCCTGCAAAGGAGCCGGTGCAGTCGCACGCTCCTTTGCTCATCCTCTTTTGCAGCTGGGACAGCACCCGCTCAGGGTCGGCGCCTGCGCGGTCGATCTTGTTTAAGAAGAAAAAGACCGGCACGTTGTACTTTTGCAGCAGCTTCCACACCTGCTCGGTGTGCGCCTGGATGCCTTCCACGCAGCTGACCACCAGCACAGCATAGTCCATCGCCTGGATGGCACGCTCCATCTCTGCGCCAAAGTCGGCATGTCCTGGGGTATCCAGCAGGTCATAGTGATCCCCTTCCCACTCGAAGGAGGCGCTGTTGGAAAAGATGGTGATGCCGCGCTGCTTTTCCAGCTGCTCGCTATCCAGAAAGGCGTCCTTGTGGTCCACCCTTCCCAGTTTGCGGATGGCGCCGGTGTGGTAGAGCACCTGCTCGGAAAAGGTGGTCTTTCCGGCATCGACATGGGCAAGCACTCCTACGGTCAGATATTTTTGCATGGGCTGTTCTTCCCTTCATTGTCAAAAATTTTCTTCATTGTATCACATTTCTGTCCTTGCTGCCAACGCCTCTGTAAAATCTATGCACATTCCTGTAAAATCTTTGCGGAAAAATTGCACCGGACGACAAGATGTGCTATCATGTTGTTATGGTATGTGAAAGGATATTTGCTCTTTTTTCCACCGTTTTGAATCACTTCAGGAGGTGCTTTTTCATGTTGGAACAGCAGATTTTAGAATATCTTGAAAACCATCGCAGCCGCTACCTGGATGCCATCCGCACCATGGCACAGATTCCGGCTCCATCCAATCACGAGGAGCTGCGCGCCCAGTGGTGCAAGCAGTATCTGGAATCGCTGGGTGCGACCGGCGTCTACATTGACGAGGCGCTCAACGTCATTTTCCCATACGGCGACGTAAGCTCGGATGTATGTGCCATCCTCGGCCACACCGACGTCGTCTTTCCTGACACCACTCCGCTGCCTTTCAGAGAAGAAAACGGCCGCTTTTATGCACCTGGCATCGGCGACGACACCACCAACGCCGTTGCTGTCATGGAGATGGCAGGCATGGCTTTGGAGCTGGGACTGCAGCCCAAGACCGGCATCCTGTTTGTCTTAAACTCCGGCGAGGAGGGCCTTGGCAACCTCAAGGGCGTACGTCAGCTGATGAAGGACTTTGACGGACGCATCACCCGTCTGTACGCCATCGACGGCGGCATGAAGACGGTGGTCAACGACGCTGTCGGCTCCAAACGCTGGCGCATCACCGTCAAGACCGAAGGCGGACATTCGTTTGGCGCCTTCGGCAACCGCAACGCCATCTACTATGCAGCCAAAATCATCGACAGCTTTTACAGCTTGAAGGTACCGGACATTGGCAAGACCACCTACAATGTAGGCGTCATCGAGGGCGGCACCTCGATCAACACCATTGCCCAGCAGTGCAGCATGATGTACGAATACCGCTCCAACCGCCGCGAAGGACTGGCCTACATGGATCAGTTCTTTGATTCGGTCATTGCCGCCTACCGCAACTACGGCATCGAGTTGGAGGTCGAGCAGCTGGGCGACCGCCCATGCAAAGGCGAAGTGGACACCGGAGAACTGACTCGCATCGTCAAAGAGGCTTCGGAGAAATACGGCTACACCCGCACCGACGAATGCGGTTCGACCGACTGCAACATTCCGCTGTCGATGGGCATTCCGGCGGTATGCTTCGGCGTATATGAAGGTCACGGTGCGCATACCCGCGAGGAGTGGGTAGACATTGAGTCGACCCGCGACGGCATGAAGATCCTTGCAGAGGTAGTCCTCTCGGAGATGAAATAAAAAAAGGGAATCCCTTTTTTAAAAACCCTTTTTCTGTTGCAGGATAGCACCTGCAAAACCCTTTTGTGGAGCTACGTGCTCCACACCGCGATTACTTTCCTTTCACGAGGAAAGACCGCACCTCTGATTTCTGCGTTGCTTTACTTACGTGTGTGCGGTCCCGAGAATGGGCTTTGCCCATTCTCCCAGCTTTCTGCAAGAACCTTTGCGGGCTTACTCAGCCCGCGCCCGAGGTTCCTTTCTTCTCGAAAAGAAAGGAACCAAAGATTCGCCAAAGAGGAGGTATCCTCTTTGGATTCTTCTCCAAGGGGATTCTCCCCTCGGGAACTTCGCAAAGCGAAGTTCTCTCCCCCTGACTGCTCCGCCAATAGGAGGATATCAAGTATTGCACCTGCCACTTCGGGCAGCAGAGTGCCTTCGTCTAGTGCACTTACTAGCAACATGCAGTCGGGGTTTCAAAAGGGGCTTGCCCCTTTCGTTGGAGGTGTCGGGACCAAGTGGTCCTGACTGTGTCTTTGGTGACTTTCTTCACACAAGAAAGTCACCGCGGGTGCGGGCTGCGTAGGCCCGCAAAAGGATACAGCAGGGACTGCCCTGCTATAGTTACCGCGGGCGCGGGCTGCGTAGGCCCGCACTCGGACTTTCTGCAAAATCTAACTTTAGATGGTGCGGGCATGAGAATGAAACAAGT
>NZ_CALXIN010000127.1 GCF_944388365.1 uncultured Negativibacillus sp.
CCTTGCCAAACCAATGCTGTGTCCAGTCGGACAGACTTCCTTCCCAGCGCGGCAGCGGCGGATCTCCTGCAAACCGCGCACTGACAAAGCCGTGAAATTCCTCGAAGTCTTCCAGTTGACTGCCCAGCTTTGCACCAAGTTCAGCGCCCTGTGCCGTAAAGCTGATGAGTGCGATGTTCATCGGGTCGCCTCACGAAATTCGGTGGTAAAGCTCGGGTCGTACAGTTTGGAGCGCTCGTACTCGCTGCCCAAAAAGTTGCCGACCAGAATCAGCGCCGTTTTGGTGATGTTGTTTTCCTTTGCTGTCTGCGCCAAGGTCGAAACGGTGCAGCGGAATACCTTTTCGTCCGGCCAGCTTGCCTTATAGACGATGGCTGCCGGTGTGTCCGGAGCATAGCCGCCCACCATCAGCCGTTCCTGCAATCCTTCCAGCAGACCGGTGCTCAAAAAGATGACCATGGTCGCCTGATGTGCCGCAAGTTTCGCGATCTCTTCCTTTTCCGGCACCGGAGTGCGTCCTGCCATGCGGGTGATGATGACCGTCTGGGAAACATCCGGCAGGGTGTACTCGGCATTGAGCGCCGCCGCTGCTGCACAGAACGAGCTGACTCCTGGCACATATTCATACGGGATGTGCAGCGCGTCGAGCTGATCCATCTGCTCGCGGATTGCTCCGTACAGACACGGGTCGCCAGTGTGCAGACGCACGATCACCGAACCTTCCTTTTCTGCCTGTTCGATTACTTCCAGCACCTCTTCCAGCGTCATCTTGACGCTGATGAACAGCCAGCAGTCCGCAAGCGCCTCCCTCAAAAGCTGAGGAATCACAAGCGATCCTGCGCCAATCACAACGTCCGCCTCATGCAGCAGTCTTTGTCCGCGCACCGTGATCAGATCCACTGCGCCCGAACCTGCACCTACAAAATATACCATTCCGATTCCTCCCAACCGCTGTTCTAGTCTTTTACGACAATGACCGAGAAATAGCTGGAGTTTTCGTCCACATCCGCCATCGACTGGTAGATTTCCTCGCCCTCCATGCCGCATTTCTGCACCATCTTTGCGCTGTCAAGCAATCCTTTTTCGCTCAAAAGTTCCTTTACCTTCTTCATCGAGCGGCCTGTTTTCATCAGCACCTTTGGTCCGTTCCACTCCAGTCCTTCCTCGACGCCCTGATAGGAGGCAGGAATGACGTGCAGCGGCTGTGCGCCCTCGGCAAGACTGATGTTGAGCTTTGCCGCGACAGCACAGAAGGACGGAACGCCTGGCACCATCTCCACTGCAAAGCCGTGCTGCTGTACACGCTTGTGGACATAGATGTAGGTCGAATAGATGGCTGGATCGCCCAGCGTCAGAAATGCCACCGATTTTCCCGCAGACAGACAGGCTTCGATCTGTTCGGCGGCACGCTGGTGGCTCTCCTCCAGCACCTGTGGATCGCGGGTCATCGGCATCGACACCTCCAGCAGCTGCTTCTGGTCAAAGTTTTTGACCGCCTGACGTGCAATCTGCTTGGCGACGCCTTCGCCGTCGCCCGATTTTGGCACGGCAACATAGTCACATTCCTCGATCAGGCGCACCGCCTTGAGGGTCATCAGTTCGGGGTCTCCTGGACCGACACCGATCCCGTAAAGTTTTGCTGTCATAATATTTCTTCCCTTCGGATTAAATTTCCTGTTGTATCGACGTCCTGTATTCTTCGGTCAGGCACTGCAGCAGCGGCGCACAGCCCGCTGTCTGTCCCAGACAGCCGCAGGCGTTGGAAAAGAGGATGACGCCGGTCTGCAGCGTCTGACCTGCCCGCGCCTGCACATGCTGGTCAATTTTTTGCAGGATGCTTTCCATCACCGGCGCGCGCAGTCCTTCTTTGTCCAGACAGGCGATAGCCTCGTCGGTAGTCACGCTGTCCATGATGGCGCGCAGCGTCGGCAGCGAAGCGCCGCACAGCGCTGCATGGGCGCAAAATACCTCCAGACGTCCGTCCGCATAGCGCGAGTGGGTGTTCATCACACCGGCGGCAAGCTTTGCAAACTTGCCGATGTGTCCGACCAGCAGCGCCGCTTCAAAGCCCTGCTGAACACACATATCCAGCGTATCGCCCACAAAGTTGGAGCATTTGACCGAAAACGGCGAAAGCGGAGAGAGCACTGCAAACTCTCCTTGACTCAAAAAGGTCTGTCCATAGTTGCCTGGGGTAATCAGGACGCTGCGATGGCCTGCCTTGCGCAGGATGCTCAGTTCCAGCCGGATCGAATCGGTCAGCGCCTGTTCGCTCATCGGCTCGACGATACCGCTGGTTCCCAGCACCGAGATACCTCCCTCGATGCCAAGTCGCGGATTGTAGGTCTTTTTGGCAAGCTCCTCACCCTTTGGGATGATGACCGTCGCCTTGAGTCCCACGCCTTCCCACTGCGGATGCAGCTGGCGCACCGCCTCGATCTGCTCGGCGATCATGCGTCGGGGAGTCTTGTTGATGGCTGCCTCTCCCACCGGCATTTCCAGTCCTGGTTTGGTCACACGGCCGACGCCCTGTCCGCCGCAGATGGTCACTCCGATGCCGGAACACTGTTCCAGCCGCACCAACACCTCAATGCCGTGGGTGACGTCGGGATCATCGCCGCTGTCCTTGATGATGCCGGCCTGTGCCCAGCCCTGTCCCTGCTGCACCGAATGTACCTCCAGATATAGCTGCAAGCCCTTCGGCACGGTCAGTGTCACCGACTGCGGCGGCTGTTCTCCAAACAGTATCCGCGCGGCTGCCTGTGCCGCCGCTGCCGCACAGGTTCCGGTGGTGTAGCCGCGCCGCAGCTGCTGCTGTCCCACATAGACGCACGCATCCTTGGCGGCAATCCAGTTTTGCTGTTGTTCCAAGACCGACACCTTCCTTTTTTATCGAAAAATCCTGTCTTATTTTATAAGATCACTTTGAGGATGTCAACCGTACGTTCCCCTAGTTTAACGACGACACGATCGACCGCACCTGATTGCTGTCCTCCACCGACAGGTTCCATTGCTCGCCCTGTGGATCTTCGACGATGATCTCGTTTTCCCGCTGGAAGTTGATCCACAGGTACAGCTCATGGCGGTTGCCTTCGCTGTCGGTGATGACTGCAAGATAGTCGTAGACGCGCTCGTCAAACTTTTCGGTGAACAGCTCGTTTTTGTTCATCAGCAGGTCGTACAGCCGCCGCGAAAGAATCTCGTCGGTGCTCGACCACGACACCGTTTCGTCCGCGCTGGAGGTGACTTCGGCGGACACATATTCGACCGCTTCATCCTCAGTATGCACCTGCGCTTCGTTTGCTTCCTCCCCTGCCGTTACCTCCTCGACCGTTTGCTGTGTATCCTCTGTGCCGGTCTGCTCATCGGGCACCGAAGCGCTGGTCGGTATCTCCTTGGGGTGGTCGGTGGAAGGGTCCCTGCGCCAGGAGGAACATCCTCCCAGCAGCAGCAAAGCCATCAGCACTGCCGCCAGCTTTTTTGTCTGTATCAAAAACGTTCCTTTCATTTTCTTACTTCCTGTCTTTTCGGTTTGCCGCAGTAGGTTACTTTTCCTGGGCGGATGTGCTGGTGGGAATTTCCTTTGGCGCATCCGGTGAAGGCAATCTGCGCCAGGCGCTGCATCCGACAAGAAAAATGGTTCCCAACAAAGTCAGCACTGCAAACACACCCAGCAGTAATGTTCTGAATATCTTCTTTTTCATCTTTTTTCTCCCATATCTGCCGCTACTTCACAAGGTATTCATAGACGGTATCCGCTACCAGCAGATTGCCAAGCTCCGACAGGTGCGAGCCGGAGGTGAACATCTCCACCGGAAATTCGCCGGTGCGATTATAGTCCATCACCCGCTCCATCGGCGTCTTGACATCGACAAAGCCGGCCGAAAACTCCTGACTGAGCCGGTGGATGATCTGGTCGGCTTTGGCAAGAGAAATCATTTTCTGCTCATCGCGGTGCGCCGAGGTGGACAGCAGGATCACTCGAATGTTATCCTCTCTGCACCAGCCAAGCAGACAGCGCAGTCCGTTTTCAAAGCGGGTAGGGTCAAAGTGCTTAGCGTCGTTTTGTCCGATCCACAAAATCATCAGCGAGGGCATCAGCGGCACAACGTCGGTTTTGTACCGTTCCAGCAGATGGAGGATGGTGTCGCCGCCATGTCCGCAGTTGTGGAAGGTAAACTCCAGCTGTGGATGATGTACCAGCAGACGCTTGACCAGAATGTCCACATAGCTTTCCCCGTAATCAAGTGCGTAGCGTCTTGCCGGACAGTCCGATTCTTTCAAGTCGGTCCGCCTGGTCAGGCTGTCTCCGAAAAAAACGATTCTTTCCCCGTGATTGATCTTCACTTAACAGCGCCTCCGTCCCGTCCAATTTTCGCTCCTTCTATTTTAACATATTTTTATCCTCTGGCATAGCTTTTTTTGCATTTCTTCGATGTTTTTCCCCTTTGTTCTGTTTCGTATCTGTCAAAAAGCGTCACTTTCTCTCCTGTTTGCAATGTTTCCTTCCTTATTATAATAGCGCACAGAAAAACGGACCGTCCCCAAAAAGGGCGATCCGTTGC
>NZ_CALXIN010000128.1 GCF_944388365.1 uncultured Negativibacillus sp.
AAAGACTGCAAACCTACTTTTCCTGCAGCTTTTTGCTCTCATCCATGATGCACTGATAGATAACCGCCATCGACGGCTGATACTCCTCCTTGGTCAGACCGCAGACCTTCTCAATCACCTGCTTTTCCCGCTCGGGATGGTAGACCGGCAGGTTGTTTGCCTTTTTGTAGGCGGCGACCTCCTCGCTGATACCCATGCGTTCGGTCAGCAGTGCCGCTACCTGTCGGTCAATTTGGTCGATGCGTTCCCGCAGCTGTGTTAAATCCATTGTTCATTCCTCCTGCATTGATTGTCGGTGTTTATTCTTCGTTGAGTGCTTCCTTGATGCGGCTGCCGTCAGCCAGCAGCTGGGTCAGACGCTGGGCGTCGTTTTCCTCTATGGCGTGGCGATACTCCTGCAGGCTGGCGATGAGGATGTCCAGATCGTCCAGCAGGTTCTGGCGGTTGAGCAGAAACAGCTCGCTCCACATCACCGGATTGAGCCGCGCCACACGGGTCAGATCCTGAAAGCTGCCGCCGGTGTAACCTTTGTAGTTCATGCACAGCGGATTTTTGATGTAGGCGCTGGACAGAATATGTGCCAGCTGGGAGGTGTAGCCGATCATCTTGTCGTGACTTTCGGGATCGGTAAAGACAATCCGTCCAAAGCCGACGGCGTTGCACAGCTGCTGCACCCGCTCGAGCGCCCATGAATCGGTAAAGATTGGGGTCAGAATCATGCTTGCGCCGTTAAACAGGGTTGCAGTGGCGTTTTCATAGCCCCAGCGCTCTCTTCCCGCCATCGGGTGTCCGCCAATAAATTCCACCTTGTGGCTCTTGCAGACCTGTGCCACCTGGGTGACCACCGACTTTTTGACGCCGCAGATGTCCATGACGATGCTGCCAGGCTTCATCTGTTCGACCTTGTCGAGAATCAGCTCGACCGCCGCCTGTGGAAACAGCGCGACGATCAGCAGGTCCAGTGCGCCGTAATCCTCCAGCACGCCGTCGATGCTGCCTTCCTCCAGGGCGCGGTGCATCGTCTGCTCATTGATGTCCAGTCCGTAGACGTTGTGTTCGGTGTTCTGTTTGATCGCCATGGCCAGCGACGCGCCGATCAGTCCCAGTCCGACGATGCCGATATTCTGTTTCATCCTGCTGCCTCCCTTTGTTTACAGTGTCTGGAAGAAGGCCGTGGTCTTTTTGACCTTGGTCATCAGTGCGTCAAACTGCTCCGGACGCAGCGACTGCGCGCCGTCGCACAGCGCCTTCGGTGGGTCGTTGTGCACCTCGATCATGACGCCGTCCGCTCCGGCAGCGATAGCAGCCAGTGTCAGCGGCTCGACCATCCACGGAATACCGGTGGCATGGCTTGGGTCGATGATGACCGGCAGATGGCTGAGCTTTTTGAGCAGCGGCACTGCCGACAGGTCGAGGGTATTGCGGGTCTTGGTTTCAAAGGTGCGGATACCGCGCTCGCACAGGATGACCTGTTCGTTGCCTTCCGCCATGATGTATTCGGCACTCATCAGAAATTCCTCGATGGTGCTGGACAGTCCGCGCTTGAGCAGAATCGGCTTGTTTAAGCGGCCCACCCGTTTGAGCAGCTCAAAGTTCTGCATATTGCGGGCGCCGATCTGGATAACGTCCACATCCTCGAACAGGTCGATGTCCTCGTAGCTCATAATCTCGGTGACGATCGGCAGACCGGTCTGCTTTTTGGCTTCGAGCAGCAGCTGGATGCCCTCGCCGCGCAGTCCCTGGAAGGAGTAAGGCGAGGTACGCGGCTTAAATGCGCCGCCGCGCAGCAGCGATGCGCCCGATGCTTTCACCGCCTGCGCCACTGCACAGATCTGCTCCGGTGTCTCCACCGAACATGGACCGGCGATGACCGCGAAGCCTCCGCCGCCGATGGTCGCTTCACCGACCTTTATCACAGTATCCGCCGGATGGAACTTGCGGTTTGCTTTTTTGTATGGCTCCTGGATACGCTTTACCTCCTCGACGATGTCCATCGAAGCGATCTTGCCGATGTCGATGCGGGTGGTATCGCCCACCAGTCCCATCAGGGTGGTATTCATTCCCTGGGAAAAATGGATCTGCAGTCCCAGACCTTCCAGCTCTTTTTTCAGGCTTTCGATCTGCTCAGGCTGAGCAGTTGGCTTCATAATCACAATCATGGTAGAAACTCCTTTTCTTTTTCGTAAAACAAAAAGCCGGTGCTTTCTGTCTCCAAAAGCACCGGCAAAATCATTTGCTTTCTCTGTACAGCCGCACCCTGTGATGCAGCTGCTCCTCAAGCCCCGAGAGGCTGCGAAGAATTATCGGTTATTCGGAAAACAGCACAAAACGCCAACGCCCTGATAGCCCTGGTAATAATAGCAGTATCGTTTTGTTGCCTGCATGCCGAACATCCTTCTTCCTCCCTTGTCTTGATTTGTGTTCATCATATAACATCCGCTTTGAATTGTCAATAGGGTCACAGCAAAATATTTTATCACTTTAAAGTAAATATCTTCTTTCCACAGCCTGCCATTTTGATAATCGGCACAATGATGCCGTTTGTTTCAATATTTTCCACTTTTCTACATATTTTTCACACCTGTTTCAACATCATTTTCGCAAAAACTCTGTTATCCTAAGAAAAGCAGCCATACATATACAAGCTTCGACAAAGGAGGAATTTTTGATGGGATATCTGACGGTTCTTGCCCAGCAAAACGGGCAGCTGTTGTTTGGCGTCCCGCACACCGGCGCCTATTTTCTGATGCCGCTTGCGGATCTGGGTCTGTTGTCTGCGCTGTCCTTCGAATGGTTTGAGGAGTATCTGCCCAACACTCCCTACTGTCCCTACCGCATCACTCTGCTGGAGGACGGCAGCGTGCGGGACAGTGTGGAAGAATAAACTTTTATCTCTTTTGTTAAAATCCACTTTCAAATCACCCTCTCTTATGGTATACTTGTTCTAAAAAAACAGCCTGTCTGCCTTTGACTGCGGGCAAAGACCAATTAAAAAAAGGGTGAGAACATGAAAAAATCACGGATGATCGTTTATCTGGTTATCACGCTGCTGGCGGGATTGTACGTCTTTTCGGAGGCGCCGACGCTCAGTCCTCTCTATCTGGACGGCGCACTGTTCTGGGCGGTGCTCATCACCGCCTATGTCGGTATCGGCACGCTGATGAAGATCGGCGAATTTTCCATCCAGCACGATCAGCCTGGACAGATTCCGCTGTCCTATCAGGCAAAAGCAAAATTCCCGAAGGTTCCGATGATCATTATTGCAATTCCCTGGGTGCTCATTGGCGTCGGACTGGTGTTCAGCTCGGTGCTGTTCCAGTGGAAAGCCTACCGTGACCAGCTGGGTGAACCGGAGGTTAAAAAGTTCACCAGTGAGGTACAGGCCATCGACGTCTCCCAGATTCCAATCGTCGACGAGGATCTGGCGCTCAAGCTGGCTGAGAAAAAGCTGGGTGAACGTCCGGCGCTCGGTTCGCAGGTAGTCGTCTACGACGCCACCATCCAGATGGTCAACGACGAGCTGGTGTGGGTGGTTCCGCTGTACCACTCCGGCTTTTTCAAGTGGCTGACCAACATGTCGGGAACCCCTGGCTATGTCGTCGTCTCGGCAACCAACACCAACGACGTGCGCTATGTCGAGGGCTACAAAATCAAGTACCATCCAAGCAGCTATCTGCTGTTTGACGTAGCGCGCAAAATCCGCTTCGGTCCTGGACTGATGACCGGCATCACCGACTACTCCTTCGAGCTGGACGACAACGGTCAACCGTACTGGGCCGTATCCTCCTACAAAAACTCCCGCGGATTTGCTCTGCCGGAGGCCGACGGCATTATCCTGCTCAACGCCACCACCGGTGAGATGCAAAAATACGGCATGGACGAAATCCCTGAATGGGTTGACCGCGTCCAGCCTGAGAGCTTAGTCATCAATCAGATCACCAACCGCGGCAGTTATGTTCACGGCATCTTCAACTTTGCAAACAAGGACAAATACCGTCCAAGCGACGGTCACAACATCGTCTATAACAACGGCGAATGCTACCTGTTCACCGGTCTGACCAGCGTAGGCGCCGATGACAGCGCCATCGGCTTTATCATGGTGGACATGGTGTCCAAAGAGCCGATCATGTACGAGATGAGCGGCGCCACCGAACAGGCAGCACAGCTGTCCGCACAGGGACGGGTACAGGACCTTGGCTATAAAGCCACCTTCCCGATTATCCTGAACATCGACTCGCAGCCGACCTACTTCATGACCCTCAAGGATGACATCGGCCTGATTAAGCAGTACGCCTTTGTCTCGGTCACCAACTACTCCACCGTCGGCACCGGCGAATCGGTCAGCGCAGCTCTGCGCGACTACGGCAACAAGCTGCGCAGCGACTGAGTG
>NZ_CALXIN010000129.1 GCF_944388365.1 uncultured Negativibacillus sp.
TACGCCTGCTTCCAGCAGCTGTTTCATAGATACTACGCCCATGTTAAAATCCTCCTTAAGGTTAAACCTCCGTCTCGAACGCTTTACCGGAATTCCGAAGAACATCCACCAATGGGCCGGTGAACATTCTGCCCGTGGAAAACCACAGGTTTGCCTGTCGGCACCATCCGGTCAATCCGAAACGTGTGTTATTAAGATACGGCGCGGGAAATCCCGTCTTTTTTGCCGTTCCCGAGTATTATACCAAAGCATCGGAAAAATTGCAAGGGATTTTTTCGCGTTTTCATCGGCTTTTTTAGCTTTTTGCCGTTGTGCTGTCCTTTTTGCTTTCCAAGGCTTTCCTTTTGGGCAGTCTAACAGCGCGGCGGCGATCAGGGCAGCGTTTTGTCGGGATTTCTGCGCACCAGGATGGTGTCCTCGCCGATGACCTCGATCTCCTCCCATGGGATGACGATATCCTTTTCGCGTCCCAGCAGTCCAAACCACCTCCAGCGTCCGCGGATGACGATGGCGGTCAGCGCGGCGGTTTCGGTGTCCAGCTCGATGTCGCCCACCAGTCCCAGCCGTGTACCGTCGGCGGCGTTGACGATATCCTTGTCGCGAAAATCGTTGATACGGCAAATCATACAGCTCACCTGCCCTTTGTGTGGATGGTACAGCTTATGCAGCGCAAGCGGGAAAAAGACGTTTGAGGTAGGTGTGGATTATTTTTCACTTTTTATGAGGATAGGCAGCAAGTTGAACGTTATCCATAATCATGCTATACTATCTTCAAATGTCAGGAGGTATTATTATGGCTGAACGTGATTATAAAAAAGAATACCAGAAAGCAAAAGAACGTGGTGATAATAAAACATCAACAGTTCGTGGATTTAGAATACCTAATGATTTATTTGAACAATTTACTCAAAAAGCAGAGGATGAACAAATCCCTAAGAATTCTCTTATTGTCAAATGGATTGAGGAATATGTGCTTAATCTTCGTGATTAAAACTAAATCAAAACCAATTTAAGCCGCTTGAAAAGGTGGCTATTTTTATTTACTGTTTTCTTACATAAACAAAAGGTGGATGACAAAGTCATCCACCGCACTGACGTGCGCGTGCATCGAAAAGGGATTCTGCCCCTTAACATTTTAATATTGGATTTATATTGTGTCACAGGGGCGTTGCCCCCGTACCCCTATGAGCTTTTTGAAAAAAGCTCAACCAAAAACTTTAGTTCGCCTTCGGCGCAAAAGGTCTACCTTATCCTAATCACAATGGACGTCGATAAACTTCGCTTCCAGCTTAGAATACACAATCTTCTGCCCGCTATACAGCCCATAATATCCCGACAGCATATAGCCGATGGCGCTGGCAATCCCGAAAAAGATCACGCCGTCTCCTCCAAACAGCTCCACTGCCAACGTAAACGAAGCCACCGGACAGTTGATGACGCCGCAGAACAGCGCCACCAGACCGACGCCGGCTGCAAACGACGGGTCCAGTCCCAGCAGCGGTCCGACCACACAGCCAAAGGTTGCTCCGACAAAGAAGGTCGGCACGATCTCGCCGCCTTTAAAGCCGGCGCCCAATGTCACCGCTGTCAACAGCAGCTTAAACAGAAAAGCCAGCGGCTCAGCCTGTCCTTCCAGCGCGCGCACGATGACCGGCATTCCGGCGCCGTTATAATCGCGGCTGCCGATCAGCAGGGTCAGTACGATCACCAGCACGCCGCCCACTGCAGCCCGCAGCAGCTGATTGGGCAGATACTTTTTGTACAGCTTGCTCACCGTATGCATGGTGATGCAGAACGCCTGACTGAGCAATGCGCACAGCAGCGACAGAATCACCACCTGTGCCACCGCCGAAAAGCCCAACGACGGAATGCCGCTGATGGCGAAGGCGGTCGGTGCGATGCCGAAGATGCGCGAAATTCCATAGCCGGTCAGCGCGCCGGTGATGCAGGGCACCAGCGCCGCATAGTGCATCAGACCGACGCTGACCACCTCAATGGCAAAGATGGTCGCGGTCAGCGGTGTGCCAAACAGCGCCGCAAAACAGGTGCTCATGCCGCACATAATCATCACCTGATGCTCCCGCTGGTCCAGATCCAGCAAGTCGGCGAGCTTTCCGCCCATGCTGCCGCCAATCTGCAAGGCGGCTCCCTCTCGGCCGGACGAGCCGCCCAGCAGGTGGGTAATCACCGTGCTGATAAAGATCAGCGGCGCCGTGCGCACATGCAGCGCATGTTCTCCGCGCACCGCCTCCAGGATGGTATTAGTACCCATGTCCTTTTCCATGCCGCACACCCGATACAGCAGCACGATCACGATGCCGCCCACCGGCAGCAAAAACAGCAGCCACGGATAGCTTGTCTGCAATTCGGTGACCTTCTCCACCGAAAAGTGGAACAGCACGCCCATCACGCCGACGATGCTGCCTACCACCGACGCCAGCAGCACCCACTTGATAAATACCGCAATCGTTTTGATCCATTTTGCCGCTACTTCCCTGAACTTCTCCATCACGCAAACTTTCCTCCTATGATATTATAGATGCCGCTTTGCCGCATTGGAAACCGCCATCTGCTGGCTGACCATCTTTTTCTGTTCTCTCTTTTTGTACTGCTTCTTTTTGCGCCGGCCCAGCGGTTTGGTTCTTCTGTGCTCCTGTGGGGCAGCAAGCTGTTCTGTTGCTTCCTGCTGCTGTTCAAACTCGGGCACCAGCTGCATCGTCCCGATCTGCACCAGCTGTTCGCCGCAGACGCTGATGCCCAGACCATACTTCTCGTCCCAGCGGCAGCGAAATGCCGCCGACACCGTGCCGGTGTCCACATCCACCATCAGCCGCAGCGGACGCAGCAATTCGGAAAAGTCGTTCCGGTCGCGCAGATTCGGCATCTCGGGCGCATTTTCCGCCATCGGATGCCCGTATTCCAGCTGCATGATGGGATACTTGTCCTCCAGTGAGAGCATCATCTCATCCAAGATTCCATACTGATGTTCCACCAGATGCTGCATCGCCTTTTGGCAGGCCTCCGGCTCCAGCGCCTGACCCCTTGCGGTAAACAGCACCGGCAGCAGCTGGTCATCCTCAAAGAACTGGTGCCAGTTGTCAAGAAATAACCGGCAGCGATACCCGCCTTTTGCCTCCAAAAGCGCCGGCTGCTCCAGCTGCTCCTGCTCGGTGTCCGGTTCGAGGATTTCCTCCTCCAACTCGTCCGCTGGTTCCGGTTCGTCCTTTTTGTCCAGGTCGATCATCCAGATCACCAGCTGACAGACGCCGCCCTCGGCATCCCGTCCCCAGTAGACCGGATACTGTCCCTCTCCCCAGCCGGTCGGGAAGATCGGCAGATGATGCTCGGTGCCAGGAATCACCCAGTTGAGCCACGCATGAGGACTTTTTTCGAGCAAAGGCGCAAAATAATCCTCGAACAGCTCCCCTTCGGGATTGTCTCTGCGCCATTTTTCGAGAAAGTTGCAGAATGCCTGATGTACCTTGCGGTCACAGATACAGCCCAGACCGCTGTAAGAAAAGAAGCCGAAGAAGCCGCCGTCATAGTCGGCGATCTCCTCGGTGCCGATCAGCGCCTGTTCAAAGCGGACTGCTGTGCGGTAGTTAAAGCGGACCCGTGCCGCAACAAACAAAGGCTCCTCTCCGTCGGGACGCACCAGCGCCAGCTCCACCGGATAGTTGCCGACCGGCGCATTGATAAAGTAGGGCAGCTCTTTGCGGTTTTCCAGACAGAAGATGGGATCGCGCGCCATCAGCTCGCCGGTCGGCACCGAGCACAGCCCGATGCGGACCACCTCCACCTGCTGACCGTTTACCTCTCCCTGCACAAAATACCGTTCCAGATCCACCGAAGAATACAGCTCGTCCCGATGCTGTATCCACTGTTGAATCCATTCTTTTTTAGGGATCATCGATGTTCCTCCCGTAGCGGATGCTGTTATTTTGATCGCCAGCAAAAGCGGCGTTTTTCTCCAATTTTAATTATAAAAATTCTGGTACATGCTGTCAAGGTAAAGCGGCAGCAGAGAGGGTGAGAACGCAAAAAAAAGACAGACCGCAGATAAAAAAACGGTCTGTCTTTTTTTGCGTTGTTATTCTTCCATCTGTTTTCCCAGAAAACCGGCGGCTGCCTGCAACAGCTTTTCCTCGGCTTCGGTGGGAACGGTCGGATCGCCGTCTGCCAAAAACAGAATCGCTCCGCACACATCGCCGGCGGAGATGATGGGATAGGCGACCAGGGCGGTGCGCTCGACGCCTTCCACCGGCTGCAGGATGCTGTCGCTCTGTCCATAGACATAGTTTTTGCGCTGCTCCATGATCTCCTCCAAAGCCCGAGAGATGCGGCGTTCCAGCAGCTCCTTTTTGGGAATGCCGGACACCGATACC
>NZ_CALXIN010000130.1 GCF_944388365.1 uncultured Negativibacillus sp.
CCTTTATTATACAGCATCTTTTTTGAAATTTCCATTACCCATTTCAGGGGTCAAAATGGGTAATGGGAGCGGCTTTGATTGCAAAAATATACCGAAATTTTGCATAAAAAAGAGGGAAAACTCTGTGTTTTCCCTCCCATTTATTGTTTTGCCAATGTGAGCATCTCTTTTGCGTTTTCCATGGCGGTATCGGTGAGATTGTCGCCCGAAATCATCCGCGCAATTTCCTCGACCCGCTGCTCCTCGCTGAGCAGTGCGATGCGGGTAAAGGTTCTGCCCTGCTCCTCCTGCTTGTGGATGAGCAGATGATGGTCGGCAAAGACGGCGACCTGTGCCAGATGGGTGACGCAGATGACCTGCCGGTTGCGCGAAACCTCGCTTAACTTCTGACCGATCTTCTGGGCAGCCTTGCCGCTGACGCCGGTGTCGATCTCGTCGAAGATGGCGGTCGCGATCTGGTCCTTTTCGGCCAGCACATTTTTAATCGACAGCATCACGCGGGAAAGCTCACCGCCCGAGGCGATTTTTGCCAGCGGCTTTGGCTCCTCGCCGGCGTTGGAGCTGATTAAAAATTCCAGCTCATCCTGACCGTCGGGCTTCCAGCCGCTGCGGCCCGCGCTGACGCTCAGACGCACCGAAGGCATGTTGAGAAATTCCAGCTCCTTTTTTACCCGCGACAAAAACTCCTTTGCCGCGCGGTGACGCTGGGCGGTCAGCATATCGGCTGCCTCCTGCACCAGCGGTTTTAAGCGCAGATATTCCGCCTGCAATTCCTCGGCCTTTTCCTCCGACAGGGTAAACTGTTCCAGCTGTTCCCTGCTTTTTTGCAGGTACTCCAAAATCTCCTCCACCGAGTTGCCGTACTTGCGCTTGAGCTTATGGATCAAATCCAGCCGTTCCTCGATCTGTTCGAGCTCCTCGGCGCTGTAATCGACCCTGTCCAGACAGCTGCTCAAATCGCTGCCGCAGTCGGCGATTTCATAGCCGATCTCCTCCATGCGCACCGAAAGCTCGCCAAGCTGCGGCAAAAAGTGGGCGAGCTTGCCCAGATTGCCGGTCAGCTCCTCAAACTGCTGCACAATGCCGGGCATCTCCTCTTCTCCGTCCAGCAGCTGTTTGGACTGACTTAACAGCTGGATGATCTTTTCGGCATTGGCGATCTGGTCGCGGCGCAGCGTCAGTTCTTCTTCCTCGCCTGCGCGCAGATTGGCGCGCTCGATCTCTCCGACCTGATAGGTGAGCAGGTCGATGCGCTGCTGCTTTTCCCTGTCGCGGCGGCTGCACTGTTCCAGCCGGTGGCGCACATCCAGAATCTGTTCGTACAGCACGCGGTAGTTTTGCAGATACCCTTCCAGCTGACCGAACTGGTCGATGTAGCTGATGTGGTTTTCGGGAACCAGCAGCTTGTGGTTGTCCTTTTGCCCGTGGATGTCGATGAGCAGCGTGGCGATCTCCCGCAGCAGCTGCACCGTTGCAGGACGGCCGTTGACCTTGCAGATATTTTTGCTGCCGATCTCGCGGGAGAGCAGCAGGCTGTCGTCGTCCATCTCAAAGCCCAGCTCCTCAATTTTCTGGCAGACATCCGGCCGCAATCCGGTAAAGAGAGCCGAAACGCAGGCGGTGTCCTCGCCGCTGCGGATAATATCGCGGGAGAGGCGCGCACCCAAAACGCCGTTGATTGCCGACACCAGGATGGTTTTGCCGGCGCCCGTTTCACCGGTAAACACATTAAAGCGCGGACCGAAGTCGATGGTGGCCTCGGAGATCACGGCGATATTTTTGATGTACAACTGTGACAACATGTTGGATACCCGCTACTGTGCCAGTTTATTGAGCTCTTCTGTGATGCTCTGGGCATATTTTTCGTCCTTCATCACCAGCAGGATGGTATCGTCGCCGGCAATGGTGCCGACCAGACCGTCCCAGTGGATCGAATCCAGCGCCGCACAGGCAGCGTTTGCCATGCCGGTGTAGCATTTGACCACCACCAGATTCTGTGCATAGACCACGCTGTTGACAGCCTCGGAAAAGATGGCGTGGAACTTGAACGAAAGGTCCGCCTTGCTGTTTTTGTCGCTGTGGATGGTGTAGCGATAGGTTCCGTCGGTGCACTGTGTCTTGATCAGACGCAGCTCCTTGATGTCGCGGGAGACGGTCGCCTGGGTCACGCTGAAGCCTTCTTTATTCAGCCGATCCTGCAGTTCCTCCTGGGTATCAATCTTATATTCCGAGATCAGTTCCAGAATTTTAGCATGACGTTTCGATTTCATTTCTATCCCCTCCCAATAATTTTTTTGTTCAGTTTTTCATAGTAGCTCTTGGAGCCGAAGTTGACAAACTTGACGTATTTTTCATCCTTGGAAATAACAACGCTGTCGCACGGGTCGATGCGGATGCGCGCTTCTCCGTCCGACGACATGTACAAAACCTCGGAATTGTTGATGTACCTTCCCCGTACAGTGAACACCTCGTCCGAAGCGTAGAGGATCGAACGGGAAAACAGCGAATATGGACAAATTGGCGTGATCGAGATGCACTCGATGGACGAATAGACAATCGGTCCGCCGGCGCTCAGCGCATAGGCTGTGGAGCCGGTAGGTGTGGAAAAGATCAGTCCGTCCGCACGATAACAGGTGGTGAATCCGTTTTTCATCTCGACGCTGATGTCGACCATCCGGTCCGACTCTCCGCGGGAAAAGACCACGTCGTTGAGCGCGGAAATTTCTAAGCGGCGGTCCGGTTTGATGACCGAAGCGTGCAGCATCATTCGCGGCTGGATGGTGTAGCGTCCCTCCACCACATCCTTCAGTTGATCCAGCGCAGTATACTCCATCTCGGTCAAAAAGCCCACCCGTCCGGCATTGATGCCCAGCACCGGACAATCCAGCTGTACCGCATGGCGGGAGGCGTGGATCAGTGTTCCGTCGCCGCCGATCGAGATAATCATATCCACCGGCCCTCCGTGATACGGCTTGACGGGGATGTCTGCAAAGGCAGCCACCTTGTCCTCGAACAGATAGCAGCTGCATCCATAGCTATCCAGCTGGCGGACAACCTCGCAGGTACATTCAAACGCATTTTTCTTCCCCAGATTGGGGATCAGCAGAATATTCATCGGTTTCCTCCCGTCGTCCTCGCCACTAGAGATTCTCATGAGCTTGACTCACAACCTGTGCGATCAGTTCCTCGGAGAGCACATTCTCTTCTCCGCCCTTCTGCAAAAACAGCAGATACTCGATGTTGCCTTCCGGTCCCTTGATCGGCGAATAGTCAAGTCCGCGCAGCGCAAATCCCAGCTCGGCTGCACAGCCAGCCACCTTTTCGATCACTTCGCGGTGGATGGAGGGTTCCCGAACCACTCCTTTTTTGCCGACCTTGTCCTTGCCCGCTTCAAACTGAGGTTTGACCAGGCAGACCATCTGTGCGCCTTCCCTGAGCAGACGCCACGCCACCGGCAATACCAGCGTCAGCGAGATAAACGACACATCCACCGAGATAAAGTCCACCGGTTCGGGAATCTGCTCGTCGGTGACATAGCGGATGTTGGTGCGCTCAAGGTTGACAACGCGCTCATCGTTGCGCAGCGACCATGCCAGCTGTCCGTAACCGACATCCACCGAGTAGACCTTGACAGCGCCGTTTTGCAGCATACAGTCGGTAAAACCGCCGGTCGATGCGCCGATGTCGATGCACACACAGCCATCCAGCGAGATTGGAAAGACCTGCATGGCTTTTTCCAGTTTTTTTCCGCCGCGGCTGACATAGCGCATCGTTTCGCCGCGAATTTCAATCTTATCGTCGTCCTTGATCTGGGCGCCGGCCTTGTCCGACTTCTGCCCATTGACGTACACAAGCCCTTCCATGATGACAACCTTCGCCTTCTCACGGCTTGCGATCAGTCCTCTTTCCACCAAAGCGACATCTAAACGCTGTTTCAAATGCGTTCCCTCCAAAAAAATCTATCCCAGCCATCGCAGACAGCTGTCCGCGATGCCATTGGCATCCAACCCAGCCAGAGTGGTTGCCCTTGCCACTGTTGCCTGCTCGATAAAGCGATTATCCACAGCAGCAATCCGGTATCTTCCTTTATAATCCTGTTCCAGCAGAGCCTGACCAAACAGTTGGCCGATTCCGCCATTTTTGATGCCTTCCTCCACAAAAAAGACATCCTGTGCTTTCAGCGCCGCCTGTACCGCCTGCTGTGGCAAAGGCAGAATGCGTCCAAGCTTTATCACTGCCGCCGAAATTCCCTGCTGCTGCAACAACTCCATTGCAGAAATCACCTCTGAGCAGATGCGCCCATAGGTCACCAGCACCACCGGCGCCTGCTCCTCTCCGAACAGCTGCCAGTCCGCCTTCGGGTCGAAG
>NZ_CALXIN010000131.1 GCF_944388365.1 uncultured Negativibacillus sp.
AGACAATCCCGGCGGTCATACCTCGATCGCAACAGCCCCTGCCCTCATCTTCAAAAAAGAACGGCACATTTTTATTCTTTGTAGAATGATCCAAACAATTATAGCATATTCTTTTTGGAAATTCCACCTGTTCAAGCCAATTTTTTGCGATTTATCCAATCTTTTTGGGGCAGAATCCGAGGAAATCTGACGAAACCATCTCCAGATGGACTCCCTGCCAGTCTCCCTGAAAGGCATGACGGCAGCCCTGGGCGTGGATATGCCCATAATAACAGCGGCGCACACCAAACTCCTGCATCACTTCCAGAAACTCCGGAATGCTGTCCTGCAAGAACACCGGCGGGTAGTGCAGAAACAAAATCTTTTCCTGATCGCCAAAGCGGCCGGCGTCCTGCAAGGAGGCGCGGATGCGTCCGGCCTCACGGGAGATGATCTTTTTGTCGTGCGCCTGTCCCTGTTCAAACATCCAGCCGCGGGAACCGCACAGGCTGAATCCCTCGGCGCTGATGCAGTTGTTGTGCAGGATGGAGAGGGTGGAAAATCCGTTTTCCTCCAAAAAGGCTTCCATCTTGGAACGGGTGGTCCACCAGTAGTCGTGGTTGCCCTTCATCAGAATCTTTTTGCCAGGAAGCGCCTGCAAAAAGGCAAAGTCCGCCTTTGCCTCCTCCAGGCTCATCCCCCAGGAAACATCCCCTGGGATGACAACGGTATCCTCTGGGCCGACGACGGCCTTCCAGTTTTCTTCCAGCCGCTGCATATAGTTTTTCCAGCCGCCAAAGATGTCCATCGGCTTATCGACCGACAGCGACAGGTGGGTATCTCCGATGACAAACAGTGCCATGTATCAGTTCCTTTCCTGAATCTCCGAAAAGATCCACTGCTGCGAAATATCTTTTCCTCTCAAAAAGTCATCGACGATGGTACGGTTGACGATCATTGTACACCCCTCCTAGTAGCGAACGGCACATTCTGTCCGTTTCTGCTGGGACACCACGCGGTATTTTACCTTGCGGGTCTTAAAGCGGTACGGGGCTTCCTCCTCCAAAAAGCGGTGGAACATAAAGATGCGGTCGCTGGTGGCATCCAGCGTCTTTGTGAGATTGGACGGGTCCAGTCCCATCTCCTCAAAGTAGTGTTTATTTCTCATCATCTGACATTTTCCTCAAAGAAGTGCAGCGCATTCTCAAACATAATCTTATCGACGATCCGACGGCTGATGCCGTTTTCCAGCATATAGTCGCCAAAGGACGCAAATTTTGCAGGGTTGTCCATCTGGCTTTCGATGCCGCCGTCAAAGTCGCTTCCGCAGGCGATGACATCCTCGCCGCCCAGCTCGAGCATCCGGTAAACATGGCGGAACAGCTCTGCCTTAGAATCCTTCATCTCCTCGTCCGAAACAAAGGCATGCAGCAGGTTTAAGCCTACCAGACCTTTGTGGTCAACGATGTACTTGAACATCTCCTCGGTGAGATTTCTCTTATGCGAACAGATCGAACGCAGGTTGGAGTGGGTTGCGATGATCGGTTTGGTTGCGATGCCGCCCATCAGCTGCTCCATGCTCTTGTCGTTGAGGTGGGATACATCGACGATGATGTTCTGTTTTTCCATCTCCTTGACAGCCTCTCTGCCAAAGTCGGTAAAGCCCATCTCCGGATTTTTGTTTCCCGAAGCCAGCTCGTTTTCACCGTTCCAGGTCAGAGTCATCATCTTGACGCCGTCTTTTGCAAGTTTTTCCACATTTTCCAGCTTGCCGTCCAGCACTGCTGCGCCCTCTACCGAGAGGATTGCCGCACATTTTTTCTTAGCGGTGATCTTCTCAATATCGGATGGAGTGTTGACCATCTCGACGATATCACTGTGTTCCCTGAGCATCTTGTGGAAATAAGCGCGGACACGCTCATAATATTCCACAGCAGCTGCTCCACGTTTGCTGTCTGGAATAAAGATTGCGAAGGTTTGACACCATTTCTCAATCTGAGGAAGATACTTTAAGCTCAGCTGGGTTTTATCGGTAAGCATATTCTCTCCCTTTTCTTCCATCCGTTCAATCGTATCACAATGCAGGTCAAACAGTTTCATATTCTTCATTCCTCTCCATTTAATGTTATGTAAAAGAAATTTCTTTAAAAAGCGTTCTGATAATAGTCGATTTGATCGACCGCTCCATCCTGCACCGTCACACATGCCACGTCAAACCGCGGCTGATAGCAGGAATAACTGGTGTGTGCAAGCAAAAACAGCTGTGCACAGTCAAACAGCCGGCGCTGCTTTTTCTCATTGACCGAAAAAGGTGCCGGCAGGGCCGTTCCCTTCTTGCGGGTTTTGACCTCCACAAAGGCAAGATAGCGGCCGTTGCAGGCGATGATGTCGATCTCCTCATGGTGTCCCTGGGTGGCATGATAATTGCGGGTGACCACAAAATAGCCTTGTTTGACAAGGTATTTTGCCACCGCATCCTCTCCCAGTTTTCCGGTGGAAAGGCGATCAGTCATCGTTTCCAAGCACCTTCTTTAAAAAGCTGCGGCGGTGCTGTGGAGTAATTCCATGGGCGGCGATACATTCATAGTGGAGCTTGGTCGGATAGCCCTTGTGCTTTGCAAAGCCATACTGCGGATAGAGCTTGTCCAGCTCCACCAGCTGCCGGTCCCTTGTTACCTTTGCCAGAATGGACGCCGCTGCAATCGACGCGGAATTGGCATCTCCCTTGATGACGGTGCGGGTGTTTTTCATCATCTTCGGGTCACGGTTGCCGTCCACCAGCAGGATGTCAGGATGCACCCCAAAGTCCTGCTTGAGATTTTCCACTGCACGTCCCATCGCCAGAAAGGTCGCCTGCAAAATATTGTGCTCGTCGATCTCCTGCGCACTTGCCTGACCGATTCCGTATGCCAGCGCATACTGACAAATCGGTTCAAACAGTGCCTCCCGCTTTTTTTCGGTGAGCTTTTTGGAGTCGTTCAAACCCGCAAGCAGCGGGCATTTTTCGAGCAGTTCTTCCTTGGGCGGCAGAATCACCGCCGCTGCCACCACCGGTCCGGCCAGAGGGCCTCGTCCTGCCTCATCCACGCCGCAGACCAGTGCAAATCCCTGCTCATGCACCTGTTGGTCAAATAAAAACAGATCGATTTGTTCGGTCATACGATTCCTCCTGCGCTCTATTGATTAAAACCGGCGCTGCAAAAGCCTTGTCGCCAGCATGCACACAAGTCCCGCTATAAATCCGATGCGGGTCATCCAAAGCCACAGCGGCGCTGTCACGAAAAAGTCGCCCAGCACTCCCAGTGCCGCTACCAGCAGCAGCACATAGCTTACTGTATAGCCGCGGATGAGAAATCGGGCGCACCGCTGCGGGTCGATGGCCTGTTCCAGTGCCTGCTGCACATAGTCAGGCGGAACCGGACGGCGCAGTTTGATCAGCTCAAGGACGATCATTCCTACTGCCAGTAACGCGATGACCAGCGCCATCTGCTGCATCTGCATCTTACTTCTCCTATTCTTCGTCCGGCTGTTCCTTGGCTGCGGTGTGCGGACGCTCCAGCGAGATGCGTCCGATCTTGCCCGCACGGAACTCATCCAGCACGGTGATGGCAGCGCGCTCGGTGTTGACCACGCCTCCTGGCAGCATCATGCCGCGCTTTTTGCCGACCAGCTCCAGAAGGTCGAACGGTTCCAGTCCTTCGCTGTCGCTCGGTGTGACCTTGAAACGTTCCTCCAGCAGCTTTGGATAGCGGCTGCGCAGCAGGTCCAGAAAGCGCATGGCAACCCACTCGAGGTCGTAGACGTCGTCCTTGATGGCGCCGGTGTACGCCAGGCGTTCGCCAACCTGTTTGTCGTCAAACTTTGGCCACAGTACACCAGGCATATCCAGCAGCTCGATGCCGTTTTCCAGACGCACCCACTGTTTGCCGCGGGTAACACCAGGACGGTCCTCCACCTTGACGCGCTTGCTGCCTGCCAGACGGTTAATCAGCGACGACTTGCCCACGTTTGGCACGCCGACGATCATCATGCGGATCGGACGGCTCTCCATACCCTTGGCTTTTCGCTTTGCCAGCAGGTCGGACAGGGTGTCGCGCACCGCCGGAACCAGCTCCTTCAAGCCTCTGCCCGAACGGCAGTCGAGCGCCAGTGTGCGCACGCCGTGGCTCTTGTAGTAATCCTGCCACTCCTTGGTGACGGCAGGATCGGCGATGTCCGCCTTGTTAAATACCACCAGACGCGGCTTGTCGCCTACAATCTTTTCGATTTCAGGGTTGCGGCTGCTCTTTGGGATACGGGCGTCACGCAGCTCCACCACGATGTCCACCAGCTTCAGGCTCTCCTTCATCACGCGGCGGGTCTTTGCCATGTGTCCCGGGAACC
>NZ_CALXIN010000132.1 GCF_944388365.1 uncultured Negativibacillus sp.
GTGCAGCAGTGCCTTGGAAAAAGCATAGCTGTCATTTTCTGCGTTAAAGAGCACCTGCACTTCCTGCCAGTCGGGAGTAAGTCCCTGTGTGATGAAGGCATAGTCCTCGTCGCTCAGGACAAGGATGTCCTGAAACAGCTCGCTCGGCAGCGGCTCCGGCAGGGTGGTCACCGAAAGCGTCTGCATGGTGACCGGATTGGTCACAATGGAAATGTCCACACTGCCTCCGTAATAATCAAGCGTCGCCGCACATTCTCCTTTTTGGAGTACAAGGTCGTCGCCGGTGAGTGCGTTCCAGCTGGAAACCGAGAAGAATCGACGCTCCAGAAAGGCTTCCCGATACTCTTTGGTGTAGGTCGTGCCAAGCGGGCCTTCGGTTTCCACCTCGGCTTCGCCGTCCACTGCCAGCGAGGAGGAGGGCATCTGCACATAATCCACGATCTTTGCGCCAAAGTCGGAGGCCATCTGCTCCATCTCGGATTGGGTGAGCATCTCCTGATCGGCGCGGTAGAAAAACTGATAGCCGACCGGACGGTTTTCGATTTCCGCGCGGCCAGGGACAATCATCATCGGGGTATAGAAGGAGGCAAAGTAAGCGCCCGCCACCAATACAGTGACCACCAGCATGTTGCGGACGGTCTGCCTTCCCTGAAACTGCATCATGCCGCTTTCGATCAGATGGGTATAGCGGCTTTTACCCTTGTGCCAGCCTCCGACAACGGTATAGAGCAGCACCCAGTAAAGCCCGATCAGCGCCGGCAGATAAAACGGCGCCGTGAAGATGGACGGTGCGTACCAGTGCAGCACCCGCACACAAAAGCTCGGGACAAAGTATCCCAGCAGGCAGCCGACGGCAATCATCAGGATGCCGCCCCAGCCATACCAGCGGGCAACGGTGCGAACCGGTTCTGCGCGGTGGCTTTCCTGAATGATGTCCAGTACGTTGACCCGCGCAAGGAATCGCTTTAGCATCACAAGCAGCATACTCAGCACAAATAAAAGGAAGAGAAGGGGAATCAGGTAGGCGCGCAGGTCAAAGATCAGCGCCATCTCCGGCGTGTCCACCAACGACAGGCGAAACAGCGACCAGATGAGCCAGCACAGCGGCGTACCCAGAATCATGCCGGCGCCGCAGGAGGCGACGGCAAGCCGGATGACCTCGCGGCGCAGCTGCTGACCCAGCGTCCTGCGGCTGAGTCCCAGCGCCAGAAAGACGCCGCATTCTCTGGACTTGTAGCGGAAGAACAGTCCCGATGCGTAGACCGAAAAGGCAGCGCAGCCGATGACCGCCAGAATAAAAATCATCATGACCTGTTTGCGGGAGTCGCCGCCCTCTGGCAGGGTGTTCTGCACCGTTGGAGAGTACATCATCATGCAAAAGGCAGTGATCAGCAGACTTCCAAAGAACAGGCAGCCGGAAAGCAGTTTGTACTGTCCCTTGCCGTTTTTGCGCAGGGCAGAAAATACAGCACGAAGGTCCTTCATTCTCCCTTCACCTCACTTAATTCGCGGATGGCATCCAGCAGAGCATCCTGGAAGGTGCGGCGCTCCTGATTGGCACGCACCAGTGTTTTGCGCACGTTTCCGTCCTTGAGGATGACGACCCTGTCGCAGAAGCTGGCGGCAAAGGAGTCGTGGGTCACCATGAAGATGGTGGCGGAAAGCTCGTTCTTTGCGCGCAGGAAGGCGTCGATGACCGCCTGCGCGGACTTGGAGTCCAGATTGCCGGTCGGTTCGTCGGCCAAAATCAGCTCGGGATTGTTGATGAGGGCGCGGGCAACGGCAGTGCGCTGTCTTTCGCCGCCAGAGATGTCCGCAGGGTATTTGTTTTTGATGTGGGAGATGCCGAACAGGTCGCACAGCAGGTCGGCGCTTTTTTCCATCGAGGAGGAGATTTTCCCGCCGATGATGCGCGGCAGCATGATGTTGTCCCGAATGGTCAGTCCGTCCAGCAGCAAAAAGTCCTGAAAGACAAAGCCCAGCTTTTCGTTTCGCACATGCGCCATCCGCTCTTCATCGAGCGTCGCAAGATCGACGTCGCCCAATTCGATTTTGCCCGCATCGGACGGAATGTAGCAGGAAATGCAGTTGAGCAGGGTGGATTTGCCGGAGCCGGAAGGCCCCATGACGCCCACAAATTCTCCCTTCTGCACTTCCAGGGACACTCCTTTGAGCACCTCATATTTTTCGCTGCCTACCTTGTAGGACTTGTGAAGATTCTGCACAGATAACATGGTATCGCTCCTTTCTTTACTTTTACGATACCACGCGCAATATCCGGCTGCAAATGGGGTTGTCATCTTTGGCAGCGGTGATGTAAACTTTAGAAGTGGGATGTCATAAACGACAGGTTTGATGTAAAGTTTTGTTTTGTAAATCCCTGCGGCTATGCTATAATAAATTGCAAAATAAACAGACGAAAGGAGCAGTTTCATGCTCTCGATTGGAATTTGTGATGACAGCCAGGACAACCGCCAAAGCCTGCGGTGGCTTCTGGAAAGTATCCTGGAAGGAAAAAATATCGAACATACCATCTTTGAGTTTTCCTCCGGCGAAACGCTGCTGCGTTGGGATGAGAAGCATCCCAACGAAATCGACCTTTTGTTTCTGGATATCGAGATGGGTAATCTAAACGGGATGGAAACAGCCGCTCAGCTGCGCCAGAAGCACAGCGCGCTGCAAATGGTGTTTGTCACCGGATCTTCGGACTATGTGTTTGACGGCTACCGCGTGGGAGCGTTGGGCTACCTGATGAAGCCTGCCAAGCGCGACCAGCTGGAGGAGATTCTCTCCCGCTTTTTGATGAAGCTCTGTCAGGAATCGCAGGCAGTGTACTCCTGTCGGGATGGCGACAGCTGGTTTCGTATCCCGTATAAGGAAATTTTGTACTTTGAATCGGACCGCCGCAAGGTTAACTGTGTGACCCAAAACCGAACCTACAGCTTTTATGGCAAACTCGACGAGGTGGAGCAGGAGCTGGAAGGCGCGGGCTTTGTCCGCATCCACCAGCGGTATCTGGTGCGTTCTGCCGCCATCCGCCAGCTGTGCGGCAGCGAGGTGCAGGTGGGCGATACCACCTTGCCCATCAGCCGCAGCTACCATTCGTCTGCGCTGCTTGCGCTGACCAGAACAACGCTGGAGGGATGATTTTCATGAACAACGCCCTCTTGTTTTTCCTGGGTCCCTATATCATTTTTGTCCTGCTCAACGGATATTTTCTGTACCGCACCTGTCTGCGTTTTACAGAGGTAAAGCCGCGCTGGTGGGCAAAAGCCCTGCTCTTTTCTGCGATGACCCTTTCCAGCGGCATGGTCATCTGGATTGGAGACAACAACTTTGCGATGACCTTTCCGTTTTATATCGCCGCTCTTTTCCTTGCCACCAAAGGAGACTGGCTGGGAAGGCTGACGGTGGGCGGCATCTTCTATTGTTTCATCATGTCGGTTTGTGCGATGTCCGACACCTACCTGATACCGCTGGACCGTTTTGGCCTGTACGATACGGTGTCGCGCATCGTGCGTCCGGTCGTTTTTGGCATCTTTTATCTGACGTTGCACCGTCAGCTCAAACGCCAGGCGGTTTGTCTGCCGCACCGATTGTGGAAGCTCTGCGCCGGACTGACCCTGCTGCCGCTGGTCACCCTGTCGGTCCTGATCCTGCCGGCGTACTGGATGCCCGACTCCACCCTGATTGAAAGTCTGACCTTGTTTCAGGGAATGTTCATCCTGCCGCTCTCGCTGATTTCTTCGGTGGTGCTGCTGCACAGCATCCTGATTCTGGCAGACTATGAACAAAAGGCACAGGCGGCTGCTCTTGCCGAGATGCGCGAGGTCTACTATCAGAGCTTGCAGAAGGAGCAGACGCAGGTGCGCACGCTGCGGCACGATCTGCGCAACCATCTGAATGCGGTGCTGGGACTGTTGGAGGAGAAGGAGACCGGCAAGGCGCAGGAATATCTTTCAAAGCTCACCGATTCTCCCGTTTTGCGGCGTTTCCGTCGGCTTTGTGACAACGAGATTGTCAATGTGGTGCTGACCTCCAAATGCGAGGAGATGGAACGGCTGGAGATTTGCGCTGACATCAAGATTGCGCTTCCCCAACAGCTGCCCTTTGCGGATACCGACCTGTGCGCACTGTTTGGCAATGCGCTGGATAATGCCATCGAGGCGACCCAAAGAGCAAAGAATAAAAAGATCACCCTCCGCTGTAAGGTGGAGTATGGGATGTTCATGCTGCTGGTGCAAAATCCGCTGGCAGGCGACGAGCACGCGGACTTGAGCACCACCAAGCAGGATAAATCGCTGCATGGCTTTGGGCTCAACGGTATGCGTGAGATCGTAACG
>NZ_CALXIN010000133.1 GCF_944388365.1 uncultured Negativibacillus sp.
GTGCCCTTATTCCTATGATAAGGCAAGGCTGGTAGTTCGAGAGATGGCTGATGCGCTGGCGTTGGAGCTGGTCGATAAGGGGCTGGTCACCAATCAACTGGTTCTGACTGTAGGCTATGATATTGAAAATTTGACCCCCACTCGTGGGACTTCGGTATATGCTGGTGAGGTCACCACAGATCGATATGGGCGAAAGATACCCAAGCATGCTGTGGGCACGGAGAACTTCCCGTATACATCTTCGGCAAATGATCTACTGGCGGCAGTCACCACCCTCTATGATCGGATCGTGGACAGATCTCTGCTGGTTCGTCGTTTAAGTATCAGCGCCAATCGTTTGCTATGTGAAGGAGATGTCCCCAGACAGGATCAGGCGGAACAGTTGGATTTGTTCATTGACTATGAGGAGCAGAAAAGGCAAAGGGAAGCACATGAAGCCTCCCACGCTCGTGAAAGAAAAATCCAGGAAACCATGCTGGGGATAAAAAAGAAGTTTGGAAAGAACGCCATCCTCAAAGGGTTGAATTTAGAGGATGGCGCAACAGCCAGGGAACGAAACCAGACGATTGGAGGGCACCAGGCATGAGTAGTCCTTACGATGATATCATTCAGATGCCTCATCCTACCTCAACAAAACATCCAAGGATGTCTCTCTCAAACCGTGCAACTCAGTTTTCTCCTTTTGCAGCTCTATCTGGACACAGCGCAGCTCTCGCAGAAACGGCCCGGCTGACTGATCAGGAGATCGAATTGACCGAAGATCTCAAAGCCGTACTGGACCAAAAGCAGCGTATCCTGTTGGAGCATATTAAAGAGCATCCGAAAGTCACGGTAACTTGGTTCCAACCTGACGAGAAGAAGGATGGAGGTCAATATATTACGACTACAGGTTACTTGAAAAGAATAGATGAATTTGAAAAGGTATTGCGTCTGACAAATGGGATCAAGATACCGCTGATCCATGTAGTAGACATAGGCAGCGAAGAACTCCGCGATATGACCCTGGTTGAATAACACTACTCAGAGAGGCCGGCTATCAACATTAGATAGCCGGCTTTTCTGCAGAGTGAAAGAGGAGACTGAACCGATGATGTTTGAGAATACGGACTGGACCAAAAACAGCTTTCGGGTAGATCCCCAAATGGCCACATTCTTTCGCTTGGGAAAGGATACCACTGTTTTAGAGATGAAGCAGTGGGACGATATGCTGACTGCGTATTTGGTTGAAAATAATGTTATTCCTGAACACAGTTATTTAGTGGACTCTACTTATTCCGCAGAATGTGCAGACATAATTGTTGAAAAATTCCTGCGGGATATTGCCGGTGGAAAATACAACACCCTGATCGTACCGAGTTTTGACCAGCTCCCGTCCCTTGATGAGGCGAAGCTACCGCGGTTCCGCGTGATTTCTCTGGAAGAACAGGTGACACGGGAAATTGGTCTCTTAGAGCGACCACTGATACCAAGTGAAGATAATGCTCCCAACATCAATAACGCCGCTGTCTATTGCAGGCTTGCGCAGCAAGAGCAAGATGAGGAGGGGATCACCGCCTTAGATACATTCTCTCTGTAAAATCAAATTCCCACCGGGCCGCCCATCGGTCCTGGTGGGTGGCCTCTCAAAAGGAGGCATTACCATGAACAAAGAGCTCAAACACAACCTCAAAAAATCGGAAATGGAAATCAATGTTCAGGGCTATAAGGTAACAATGTGCTTTGCGGAAAAGCCCAATTTGGAAGCGGCGGCCTTCGTAAAACGAGCACTGCTCGGATCTTATTCGATGCCCAACAAGTAATAGACACCACTCCCGTGCCTGTTGTTTCATATTTTTAATTCAAGAAAGGATAGTGCCAAAATGATGAATAGAGTATGTTGTTTATATCGCGGAGCAAGCCATGAAAGTATCCTTCTGCAAAAAGATGCATGCCGTAACTTTGCAAAAAAGATGGGGTGGAGTGTAGTCCAGGAAGAGCAAGATATGAGGCTTTCCGGCAGTGCAGCCAGTACCACGAAGCCGGACAAGCTGGTGCAGATCAAACAGCAGGCGGAACGGTCTGAGTTTGACATTTTACTGGTCTTTATGTTTGATCGCCTTGAATCTGAACAACACAAAACCCCATCTACCATGGAATGGTTCGGCATGCGAGGCATCCAGCTTTGGAGCGTATATGAAGGGAAGCAAGACCTCAATTTAGACAGAAAAAGGCTCAGCCAGTACATTCAATTTTGGCAGGAAGAAAATCCCGCACAGCTGAATGGTCAGTCATCCGAGTGTTAAAGGACAAGCCATAAAGGTTGAAATAAAACAAAGAAATTATTTTCAATTTGCTGGCTTTTCGGGCCGTAGTGTGAGATAATGGGCATGGCAGAAGCTGTGAACCTTGAAAATCAAATATGATAGATTAGGTGTTTGCCCTCTCACACGAAAACTAAGAGAGGACGGATACCAAAATGGCTGAAAGAGTTTATTGTTTATACAGAGTCTCCACAAGCAAGCAGGTCGATCACGATGAGAATAACCAGGCAGACATCCCCATGCAGAGGAAAGCTTGCCATGAGTTCGCAGCGAAAAATGGGTGGCTCATTGTGGGTGAGGAGCAGGAAACCGGCGTGTCTGGCTATAAAGTAAGTGCTGATAACCGGGACAAACTGCAGCTTATCAAGAAATATGCGGAACAGGGCAAGTTCGATATTCTGTTGGTCTATATGTTTGACCGGCTGGGACGCAAGTCAGACGAGACCCCCTTTGTAGTAGAGTGGTTCGTAAAAAAGGGCATCCGCGTATGGAGCGTACAGGAAGGAGAACAGCGATTTGAATCTCATACAGATCGCCTGACAAACTACATCCGCTTCTGGCAGGCCGACGGAGAGAGCCAGAAAACCTCCATGCGTACTAAAACAGCCCTTGGTCAGATGGTTGAAGATGGCCGATTTCGAGGTGGCAATACCCCTTACGGCTACAGGCTTGAAAAGAGCGGCATCTACAACAAACGGAAGCATGAGGTATACATGCTGGTCATCGATGAGGATGAGGCAAAGGTAGTTCAGATGATGTTTGACCTCTGTGTATCCTCTGGCTACGGCAGATGGCGCCTTGCAAATTTCCTCAATGACCACGGGATCAAGAACCGGAAGGGACAAAACTGGCACGATGCAAGCGTGGGAGGCATCCTTCACAACCCGCTCTACAAAGGCATACTAAGAAGCGGTGAAACCTATGCCGGTCCATTTGAAGCCCTCCAGATCATTACACCAGAGCATTTTGATATGGCGCAAAGGCTGATGCTGGAGCGTACCAACGAGCGGAAGGAACAGCGCACTGTGCCGTTAAATACTACAGGCCAATCCCTGCTTTCTGGAAATGTATTCTGTGGCCACTGTGGAGGGCGGCTGGTGCTGACCACCAATGGAACGACGACCCGTCTTGCGGATGGGACCCCGATCCACAAGAAACGCATTCGCTATGTGTGCTACAACAAGACCAGGCGTCGCCAGGAATGCACTGGACAGACTGGCTACACGATGCACATTTTAGACGGAATCGTCACTGAGGTGTTGCATCAGGTCTTCGACAAGATGCGGGGAGCTTCCTCTGAAATGATCGTGGGAAGTGCCTTCCAGAAGCAGATGGCACTGGTGCGCTCGGAACTGCAGCGGGCCAGAGCTGAAAACACCAAAGCCAATAAAGAATATGAATCGCTTAAAGCGGAAGTTCCGAAGGCAATTCAAGGAAAAAGTGCTCTGCCTCAAGATGTGCTGACAGAGATGCTGGAAGATACCCGACAGAAGGTGCTGGACACCAGTGAGCGAATCACAAGTCTCACAGACGAACTGAACGCAGGAAACTCTAAGATTGATGAAATGAAAGCCGAGTATAATCGGATTGTATCTTGGTCTAAGATCTTTGACGAAAGCGACATGGAAGTCAAAAAAATGATCTGTGGCTATATCATAAAAAGGGTTTCAGTCTGTAAGGGTTATAAGATCAAGATTGAATTCAATATCAATGTGGAGCAGTTCCTGAACGGCATCGATAGCGTCAACGAATGTGACTCTCATGACTTGCCTATAGCACAATAAGCTCTCGCCCTTGCCATACATAATAACGGCAAGGGATACATATCAAAATTTGATATGACCAGTTGACAACATAAATCCCCCATGTTATAATGTCCATGCTTTCAAATGATGTTTCATTTGAACGGGCAAGCATTCTCCTAAACCATCAAAGGGTGCCCACCAGATGGCTTGGGAGAGCGCTTGAATGGCATTCAAGAGGTCAGCGGTTCGATCCCGCTTATCTCCACCAAAAACCGTGTAACCAT
>NZ_CALXIN010000134.1 GCF_944388365.1 uncultured Negativibacillus sp.
CATCAAAGTCGATTTTCAGTTCGCCGCCTTTTTTGCTGTGCGCCGTGATGATATGAACCGACGAGCAGTAGTCGCGATGAGTGACCGGAATTCCGTTGTACGCCGGTACGGCGATGGCGGAGGTCACGCCTGGCACCACCTCAAAGGGGACATCGTTTTGGATAAGCAGTTCGAGCTCCTCACCGCCGCGTCCAAACAAAAACGGATCGCCGCCTTTTAAGCGGACCACACGGTTGCCTGCCAATGCCTCCTCCAGCAGAATCTGGTTGATCTGCGGCTGTGGAACCGGATGGTTGCCCGCGCGCTTGCCCACACAGATGGCGCGCGCCGTCGATGGAATCATCGACAGAATCGACGCCGACACCAGCGCGTCATAAACGACGACGTCCGCCTGTTCGATCATCTGTTTTCCTTTTAAAGTAAGCAGTCCGGCATCGGAGGGACCTGCCCCCACCAGCCAGACCTTTCCTGTTTTCTGCATCCTACTCTCCCCCATTCTCACAGACGGCGCCGCACAAAAAGCGGCTCTTGAGTTCGACTGCCAGCGATTCTCCCAGCTGGCTTGCGCGGTCAACGGTGCCAACCATGCGGTCGATCACACAGACATCCTCACTTTCGGGACAGTACAGTCCGGTCAGCAGCACCTCCTGTCCATGCACCTGTGCATAGGCAGCAATCGGCGAGGAGCAGCCGCCGTCCAACGTGCGCACAAAGGCGCGCTCGCATTGCGCCTGGATGCGGGAGATCGGGTCATCCACGCCGGTCAGCCAGGAAATGTCCTCACCGGCGCGTCCCTGTACTGCAAGGATGCCCTGACCTGCCGAAGGAATCATCTCCTCCAGCGTAAAGATGTGGTGGATGCGGTCGGACAGCGAAACCCTCTCCAGTCCTGAGCACGCCAGAATCAGCGCGCCGTATTCCCCGTTGTCCAGCTTGTTTAAACGGGTGTGGATGTTGCCGCGGATGGGCTTGATGGGAATATCCGCTCCCATCAGCTTTTGCAGCTGCACCCGACGGCGGTGACCGGAACAGCCTGCCGGCTGGGTTTTGTCCCACTGGTCCACGCCCTTTGGCAGCACCAGACAGTCAAACGGATTGCCGCGCTTGGAATAGGCCAGAATCGGCAGTTCGTCGGGTGTTTCCATCGGCATATCCTTCAGGCTGTGTACCGAAATGTCGATTCTGCCGTCCATCAACGCCTTGTCCAACTCTTTGACAAACAGTCCCTTGCCGCCGATTTTATCCAAAGTCTTGTCGAGGATTTTATCCCCCGTCGTTTTCATCGTCACCAGTTCCAGTGTGATTTCGGGATGGGCTTTCTGGATGGTGTCCATCACCAGCCTGGTCTGCTCCACCGCCAGCACGCTTTCTCTGCTGCCGACCCGAATCGTCTTTTTCGGCATCGTGTCTTTCCTTCTTCCTTCTGATTCTCGTTGATTCTATTTTTCCGGCGTACACAGACTTTTTCTGAGCTGTGACGCCACGGTTTTTACCTTTTTATGGTCGCTTCCGTCCGATCCCAGTCCGATGATGACTCCGTCATGCTCGACGACCGCCGGAAAGTAAAAGTCACAGTCCTCGCGGCAGTCGCAGCGGTTAACCAAAATTCCCTTCTGACGGCACTCGGCAGTCACCGCAGCATTGACCGCAGGGTCATTGGTTGCAGCAAGGCAGAGGTCGGCGGTACAGTCGCCCTTTTGATAGGGTCGCTTGTGCCAGATAAAGACGCCCTGCGCATACAGCTCCTGGCAACGCTCGTGAAGTTGTGGAGCGATCACCTCGATGATACATCCAAAGCGGGAGAGAGTGGCGATTCTGCGCGCAGCAATGACGCCCGCGCCGATGACTTGCACTCGTTTACCTGCAAGGGAAACAAACATCGGAAAATACGGAGCCGCCTGCTTTTTCGGCGCGATGCCAAAGCGTTTGTGCAGCTCCTCCCTGAGCTGTTCGGGTGAAAAGTGCATGGCATTCTGCTCCTGCGGCCGCCCGATGATCAGCAGCGGAATGCCCGCCTGTCGGGCAGCCTGCGCCTTCTCGTCAAAGCCTCCGACGCGGCCCGACTCCTTGGTGACCAGACACCGGATGTTCCATTGGCGGATCATCGCCAGATTAAGTTCGGTGGAAAACGGTCCCTGCATCGCAATCAGGTGCGCCGCAGGCACACCTAGCTTTAGACAGCTTTCTACCACCGAGGCAAGCGGCAGCACCCGCGGATAGACCCGCTCGGCAAAACCTGGAACGGCGGTATAGGCAGCAAGCTCCTTGCTGCCGGTGGTCAGCAGGATGTTGCCCTCAATGCTGCCCAGCATCGAAACTGCCTGCGCGGTGTCCTGCGCCCACAAAAGATTGGGTGCGTCCATTTCCAAACTGCTCTGCTGGCGCAGACAGCGGTAGCAGGGCAGATCACAGTTTTGGGCAGCCGAGAGAATGTTTTGGCTCACCACCTCGGCATAAGGGTGGGTCGCGTCGATCACCATCGAAAAGTCCTGCCGCATCAGCGCTTCCATCTGCTCCTCGTCCAGCCGTCCGGCATGGACCTGCACCAAAGGCTGCTCGTCGATGAGCGTCTGACCGTACTCGGTGGCGACGCAGGCGACGACCTGTACGCCGCATCCGGCAAGATAGCTGCACAGCTCTCTGCCCTCGGTGGTGCCGGCAAACAGCAGCACCTTATACATTTTTATAGCCTCGCGGAGTGACCAGCTTGCCGTCGATCAGCTTAGTCTGGGAGTTGCCGACAAAAACGGTGGTGAACATGTCCACCTGCTCGTGGCAGAGTTCTGCCAGCGTCATGGTCTTTGCCTCCTGACCTTCACGGCCGATGTTGCGCACCCAGCCGCAAGGAGTATCTGGACTGCGATGCTGCAAAATCAGCTCGCAGGCGCGCTGGAGATAGTCGGCGCGCTTTTTGCTGGCCGGATTATAGAAGCACAGCACAAAATCGCCCTGTGCCGCCAGCGACACACGGTTCATGATTTTATCGAGTGGTGTGAGCAGGTCGCTTAAGCTGATGACCGCAAAATCGTGGATGAGCGGCGCACCCAAAACGGCAGCTCCGCTCATTGCGGCGGTGATGCCAGGGATGACGGTGATCTCGATGGGCGGATACTGCTGGCTGAGTTCATAGATCAGCCCTGCCATGCCGTAGACACCGGCATCGCCGCTGCAAATCATCGACACGGTCTTTCCCTTTACCGCTTCTTCGATCGCCATGCGGCAGCGATCGACCTCCTGCTTCATCGGGGTGGTCAAAAAGGTTTTCCCTGCAAGGCGCTCCCGCACAAGATCAATGTAAACGGTATATCCTGCGATCACGTCGCTTTCTTCCATTGCTGCCATCGCCGCCGGTGTGATCTGGTCAAGCTCTCCCGGGCCGATTCCTACAACATACAGCTTCATGACATCCTTCCTCCCTGTATTTTTTATGGTGGTTTCTTCCTATATTATATCGCCGGAAAACGGATGGACCGCACGCCCGCAGCAAGCGAGAGCGTGACGCCACTTCCCTTCTGTTTTTCCAGCAGCAGATGATGTTCTTCATAATGGGTCTGCACGTCATAGACGGCGCTGCGCTGACAGACATTGTCCACGCCGGTAATACCGCGCACAAAGTCGGACGGCGCAAAGGTTCCCTGCGCCTGCATCAGCTCGGCGGCAGAATAGGTGCGAAAAGCAAACCCGTACTTTTTGCAAAATTGCAGCAGTCCTTGCTCCTGGGCCTTGAGGTCGATGGATGCCACGGTGTTCACCGCCTGCACCGGCAGTCCGAGCTTTGAAAGCTCATCGAGGGCAAAGGCTTCGATGGATTCCTCGGCGGTATTTTTGCGGCAGCCGATGCCCAGCACCAGCGTGCGCGGCACAAGCCAGAGCGTGTGATCGCTCTCGGGACGATGAAAGCCCACCGAAATGGCAAATTCGCAGTCGCTGCTGTTGCAAAGCTCGGGCGGGAGCTTTCCTTCCACCGGCAGTTCGCCAGTAAATCCAATCGGTTTGCCCGCAAGCACCGCCGCCGAAATCTCCTTGGCAAGCCTGCGGTCGGTCAGGTACAGGTCGTTTTGACGGGCAAAGACATCCACCGCAAACTTCCCGTTGAGGTCGGTGGCGGTGGTGATGACCGGCGTGCTGTCAAGGTAAGCTGCACACCGGCTGCACAGCGCATTGGCTCCGCCGACATGGCCGGAGAGCAGCGAGATGCAAAACTTTCCTTTCTCGTCGATGACCAGCACCGCGGGATCGGCAAACTTGTCCCTGACAAAAGGAGCGATGGCGCGCACCGCGATGCCGCACGCTCCGACAAAGATCAGCGCATCAGCCTTG
>NZ_CALXIN010000135.1 GCF_944388365.1 uncultured Negativibacillus sp.
CAGCCGGACAATACCCGCGAGATCAAACCCGCGGAAAATAACCTCTTTTTGCTGTACGAAGCAACCGTCCCTGCCGTCCTGGTGGAGTGCGGCTTTCTGTCCAATGCGCAGGAGGCCGCAAACCTCAGCGATCCCGACTATCAGCGCAAGGTCGCGTTTGTCGTCGGTCAGGCACTCTGCCGTTTTGTCGCCGGTGAGGAATAAATCTACTATAATAAAGGAAGAAAACCCATGGCAAAATCAAAGATCAACTATGTCTGTACCCAGTGCGGCGCAGTCCAGCCCAAATGGATGGGCAAGTGTCCCGACTGCGGCAGCTGGAATACGCTGGTGGAAAATGTGGAAACGCCGGTCTCCCGCTTTGCCGCAAGCTCCGCGCCGGTCGCCAGCTGCACCGTGCAGCGGCTTGAGCAGATCGACTCCAACGAGGAACAGCGCTACCTGACCGGTATGCAGGAGCTTAACCGCGTGCTAGGCGGCGGCATCGTGCCAGGTTCGGTGGTGCTGCTCAGCGGCGACCCTGGCATCGGTAAGTCCACTTTGCTGCTGCAAATCTGTCAGACGCTGCCCGCTCATCTGCAGATTCTGTATGTCTCCGGCGAGGAAAGTCTGCGCCAGATCAAGCTGCGCGCCGCACGTCTGGGCGTCGATACGCCCAACCTCAGCCTGAGTTCGACCACCAATATTGAGTCGGTGGTCGATGCCATCCAGACCACCAAGCCCGACCTTGTGATGGTCGATTCGATTCAGACGATGAATCTTTCGGCGCTCAATTCCTCGTCGGGCAGCGTCACCCAGGTGCGCGAATGTACCCAGCTGCTGATCAACCAGGCAAAAACGCTGGAAATTCCGGTGTTCATCGTCGGACACGTCAACAAGGACGGCGCCATCGCCGGACCGAAGGTGATGGAGCACATGGTGGACGCCGTTCTCTACTTTGAAGGAGAGCGCAACCTGTCCTATCGTATTCTCCGCGCCATCAAAAACAGATACGGCTCCACCAATGAGATCGGCGTCTTTGAGATGGGCGACACCGGTCTGGACGAGGTCGCCAATCCCTCCAAAGCTATGCTGGAAGGCCGGCCGGAGAATGTTTCCGGCACCTGCGTCGCCTGTGTCATCGAGGGTTCCCGTCCGATTTTGGCGGAGGTGCAGGCGCTGGTATCCAAGAGCGGCTATGCTGTTCCAAAGAGAATGGCGACCGGCTTTGATTACAACCGTCTGTCGTTGATTTTGGCGGTGCTGGAAAAACGCTGCGGCTACTTTTTCGGCACGCTGGACGCCTATATCAACGTCATCGGCGGCCTGAAGCTGGACGAACCCGCCGCCGACCTGCCGATTGCGCTGTCGATGGTGTCCAACCTGACCGACAAGGTCATTCCGGACGACCTTGTCGCCTTCGGTGAAGTTGGACTTGCCGGAGAAATCCGCGCGGTCAACCGCGTACTGGTGCGGGTCAAGGAAGCGCAGCGCTTGGGATTTCGCCGCTGCATCCTGCCAAAGCAGTGCGTCGCGCCGATTGCCGACGAGGTGGACATCGAGCTGATCGGTGTCAGCAGTCTGAGTCAGGCGATTTCGGTCGCGCTGGAGTAAGGGAATGGACCTCTTTCTGAAGGAACCAAACCTACCACAGTTGTCGGTTAGTGTGGCAGCAGTTTCCGAAGCTGCTCCAGCGCTGCACGATGCACTGAAAAGGCGCGGCATCCGCGTGCTGCCGGTGCAGGCGGCTGCACAGATGGCGCCGCCGGTTGCCTCCCATGCGGACATGCACCTGCTGATGCTGGACGGACAGACCGCGCTGGTTTCGCCGCATCAGCCAAAGCTTGCTGACGATTTGCGTCAGCTTGGCATCACAGTGCTGGTTGGACAAGCGTTGGGAGAAGTTTATCCGACAGATGTAGCATACAATGTTGCTATCATAGGAAACTACTATATTTGTAATGTACATACCATTTCGGAAACGGCGCATCGCTGGCTGACCGCACATGGATTGCAGCCGATCCACACGCGCCAAGGTTACAGCAAATGCTCAGTGTGTGTGGTCAGTCCAAATGCAATCATCACAGCGGATTGTTCGATTACTGGCGCAGCGCGTGCAGCCGGACTGGACGTTTTGCAGATTCGCGCCGGACATATCCGAATACCGGTCTATGATACCGGATTCATCGGCGGATGCTGCGGCAAGCTGGCGCCGGATCAGATGGGATTTTGTGGAGATGTTGATACACATCCAGACGCCGCAGCGATCCGAAACTTTTTGCAGCAACATGGCGTGCAGACAATCTGTCTGTGCGACGGACCGCTGACAGACATCGGCGGAATCATTCCGGTGATGGTTTCGGCGGACAAAACCAGTTCATAAGCATCATGATATGATTCGGAAAAAAAGCTCCCTGAATTTCGCTAAATTTTCATTTAGCGAAATTAGCAATACCAAAAAATGGGGCTTCCCCGCAACCAATCTGTCCGCCGTATCTGAGATGCTGTCCAAATCATCAATTTAACAAACTGCAAACCAATTTTGTTTTTTATTATATTTTGGATGGAATTTGCGCGTTCTGACCGGACAAGCCGCCGGTTTGCCAGTAAGAATCACTAAACATCCAATTTTAAGCTAAACACATCAATTTGGAGCGATCAAACAATTATGGATAAAAATATTCTGTTTGAATGTCCCGAAATCCTGCGGGAGTTTTTGTTTTATATGGAAACCATTCTGGGACGTTCGCCAAAAACGGTTCAAGGTTATTACATCGAGCTGCGGACCTTTTTTCGGTACATCAAATCGGTCAAGGAGTTAAACCGTGTTCCGCAGAGCCTTCAGGAACTGGAAGAAATCTCGATTCAGGACCTCACCAAGGAGCTGGTCTGCGGCGTGACCCTCAACGACATCTACGGCTTTCTGCATTTTTGTATGGATGTGCTGGGCAACAACACGGCCAGCCGCTCGCGCAAAATCGCCAGCATCCGCGGACTGTACAAATACCTGACCACCCGCACCAATTATATGGAAGAAGATCCGACCAAAAATCTGGACATGCCTTCCCAGCGCCAGAGTATTCCGAAATTTCTGACGCTGGCACAATCGCTGGTGCTTCTGGCGCATGTGCAGGACAGCTCTCCTGCCACCACTGCCCGCGATTACTGTATGATCACCTTGATGCTCAACTGTGGGATGCGTGTGTCCGAGCTGGTGGGCATCAATCTGGAGGACATCCGCGACAACACCCTTAAGCTGCTGGGCAAAGGCAACAAGGAACGGATCGTCTTTCTCAATGAAGCGTGCATGACGGCGCTGGAACAGTACCTGAAGTTTCGCAAAACGCCGGACACCGGCACCGATCGGACGGCGCTGTTTTTGTCCAAGCAAAACCGCCGGATGACCGCCCGCCGTGTCGAACAGATCGTACAGAAATACCTCAAGGCCAGCGGTCTGGACGGTCAGGGCATCTCACCGCACAAGCTGCGCCATACGGCTGCCACCCTGATGTATCAGCACGGCGGCGTGGACATCCGCGCACTCAAGGAAATTCTCGGACACGCCAATATCGGCACCACCGAAATCTACACCCACATCACCGACCGGATGATCGAGGATGCCGCCAATCGTTCGCCGCTGTCCGAGGTCAAACGCCGTCCTACTCAGCAGGAACTGCTGCTGGAGGAGCTGGAAAAGGAAAAACAGCAAAAGGACAAAGAAAAAGAAGCGGCAGCGGAGGAATAATACGACACGCGTCTCCCCTTCTTCCCTGCCCTTCCCTTTTATTCGACAAAATTAAAACAGCAAAAGAGAGCAAAATACAGGAGGAAAAACGATGGATCTCAAAGAAAAGGCCGTACTGGCCGTTGATGCGCTGGAAAAGGAATATCCAGACGCTGTCTGCTCGCTCGAATATGACCCTGCCAAGGCGTATGAGCTGCTCATCTCCACTCGCCTGTCGGCACAGTGTACCGATGCACGGGTCAACATTGTGACCAAGGATCTGTTCCAGAAGTACACTTCCCTCGCCGACTTTGCAGCGGCGACCCAGGAGGAGATGGAGGAAGCGATCAAGACCTGCGGCCTGTTCAAGACCAAGGCGCGTGACATCATCGCCATGTCCAAGATGCTGCTGGAGGAGTACGACGGCATCCTGCCGGACACCGTGGAGGAGCTGACCAAACTGCCAGGTATCGGACGCAAGACCGCCAACCTGATCGTCGGCGACATCTACCACAAACCGGCGGTGGTCTGCGACACCCACTGCATCCGCATCACCAATCT
>NZ_CALXIN010000136.1 GCF_944388365.1 uncultured Negativibacillus sp.
GACATTCCTGTTACGATGATAAACCGCATATTCCCTCTCGTCCTCTCTTATTCCCCAATGCTACGGCAGCAGCCTTACCTCCAGCTGAAGCTCATAGCCTTTTTCCTTCTTTACCTTTTCGCTGACCTGTCTGGTCAGCTCCAACACATCCTCACAGGTCGCATTGCCTGTGTTGATGACAAATCCCGCATGCTTCTTGCTCACCTGTGCACCGCCGACGGTAAAGCCGCGCAGTCCGCACTCGTCGATGAGCTGTGCCGCATAGGCGCCCTGCGGACGCTTGAAGGTGCTGCCCGCGCTGGGATATTCCAGCGGCTGTTTTTCCTTGCGGCGGGAGAAAATGTCGTCCATCTGACGCTGAATCTCCTGTTTATCTCCCTGTTCCAATAAAAAGGCGGCGCGCACAATGCAGGCTCCCGCATATTCCGGCAGCATAAAGCAGCTGTGGCGATAGGACAGCCCCAGTTTTTCCGCGGGCACATGGTGCAGATTTCCCTGCAAATCCAGATATTCCGCCCAGAGCAGCCGGTCCTTCATCTCGCCGCCGTAGGCGCCGGCGTTCATATACACCGCGCCGCCGACGCTGCCAGGGATGCCAAAGGCAAATTCCAGTCCGGTCAATGAGGCGGCACAGGCGGCGGCGCACACTGCCGACAGCTTTTTGCCCGCCGGCGCCACCAGCACCTTGTCTTCCACGGTGATTTCTCCATCAAATGCGCCGTCCAGCAGGATAACCAGTCCGTCCAAGCCTTCGTCGCTGACCAGCAGATTGGACCCGTTGCCCAGGTACCACACCGGCACCTTCTGCTCCGCTGCAAAGCGCATCAGCTTTGCAAGCTGTCCGCAGTCTTTCGGAACAGCCATGGCAGCTGCCGGTCCGCCGATCTTAAAGCTGGTGTGCTCCTTCATCGGCTCCTGCCAGAGCACCTTTATATTCTCATTTGTGCAAAATGTCGCCAGTCGTTCTTTGCTGGCGTGATCAAGACAAGCCATGAAACAGCTCCTTCCCGTCGATACGATTTTTACAGATAACAAGCGCAGGCAGGGCAAACCGTGTCCGCAGACCTCTGTTTTCCCTGCCTTCTGCGCAAAAGGGATATTCACCCTTCCTCTGTATGGTATGCCAAAGGGTGCTGGGAATACAACCGGCAGTTTTTACCGCTGCAAACCCGCCCGTTTTTGTCTGACGATCTCCTCAAAGCGGTCAATATCTGCATTGATGATGAGCCGCTCCGGAAAGTCGATTGCAGTAAGAATCTCCACCGCCTTGTCGACGACGCCGATGTTTCCTGCAAAGTGGGCATCGCTGTCCACCACGACCGGCACCTCCAGCTTTTTGCACCAGCGTGCAATTTCAGCACAGTTGGACTCGGTGTGCGGACGGGAACCAAACGAACCGTTGTCGATCTCGACGATCTTGCCGTATTCCTTGAAGGCTTTGATGACCGTTTCGTGGTCAAAGTCATATCTTCCGTCTCCACAGTGGCCGATGACATCGACGTGCGGATTTTTGGCGATGTTTAGCCATGCACGGGTGTGCTCCGATTTGACCGATGGTTTGATACAGGGGGTATGCATCGAAGCGATGACCCATTCCAGTCCTGCCAGAATCTTGTCGTCGATGTCCAGCGTACCGTCGGCATCCATGATGTCCACCTCGACGCCGTGCAGAATATTGACCCCGTTATAAAACGACGGCACTTCCCACTGATTGATACAGTGCCAGATGTGCGGTGCATCCGGCATCTTTGGTCCGTGTTCGGTCATCGCCATATACAAAAGTCCCTTTTCCTTGGCTGCCTGAATATTTTCCATAATGGTGCTGTATGCGTGATTGCTGGCAATGCTGTGAATATGTGTATCTGCAATAAACTTCATCTTTTTCCCCTTCCTTTCTTCCCGTCGGTTCTGCTTTATCAAAAAATCATCTTACGATAGATCAATATGCGTTATAATCCGGCGCATTGTTGAGCGCTTCAGGCGGAATATCCTCCACCATGCCCAGCTGTTTGAGCAGCTCCTGTGCCGCATTGTAGCCCATCTTTTTCTGACGGTTGTTCATGGCGGCAACCTCGATGATGATGGCCAGGTTTCGACCGGTCTTAACCGGAATGGTCAGCGACGGAACCTGAATGCCCAGAATGTCGGTACATTCATCGTTCATACCCATGCGGTCATATACCTTGGTCTTGTCCCACTGTTCCAGCGAGATGACCATGTCGATCTTCTCGGTCATCTTGACCGAGCCCATACCAAAGATACGGCGGGCATTGATGATACCGACGCCGCGCAGCTCCATAAAGTGACGGATGTTTGCCGGAGAAGAACCAACCAGCGTCTTGTCCGAAACGCGGCGGATTTCGACGGCGTCATCCGCGATCAGACGGTGTCCGCGCTTAATCAGCTCGATGGCAGTTTCGCTCTTACCGACGCCGCTTTCGCCCAGCAGCAGGATACCTTCGCCGTAAACCTCCACCAGTACACCGTGGCGGGTGATACGCGGCGCCAGATCCACCTTGAGGGTCGCAATGATGGTGGACATAAAGTCACAGGTCGCCTGCTCGGTACGCAGCAGCGGAACCTCATAGGTGTTGGCTGCGGTGACCATCTCCTCCGGAATGTCCAGATTGCGGGTGATGATGACCGCCGGAATGTTCTGGGAGAAAAACTTGTCCAGAAATTCCTGTCGCTCCTGCGGCGTATATTTTTCCATATAGGCAAATTCGCTCAAACCAAACAGCTGAATACGATTGCTGTCAAAATAATCATAAAAACCGCACAGCTGAAGTCCCGGACGGTTGATTTCCACCGTTTTGACCATAATCGCCTGTGGATCACGGGGCATGTAAACGGTTTCGAGCTTCAAATCCTCGATCAGCTTTGATAATGCAACTGAATACAGCTTTGCCATAAACCAAGCTCCTCCTTGTGAAGGCGGGTACCACACCTGCCTTCCGATTTTTGTCTTGTGACGTTTGTAGTCAAATTCCTGCATTTTGTGGTATATACATACGTTTATTATAGCACATCTTGTCTGGCATGAAAACGGTTGCCCGCATATTTTCTTGTGCTGTCAGCTGCCAATCGTTAAATTTTTGAGAACTGCAAAAATCGGCAGATTTTATGGTATAATAAAAGCGACCAAATTTGTACATTTTTGTCTGAAAGGAAACGCCATGAATCTAATACTCAGTGACAGACCTCTTTCCCTTCCGCTGCCGGAGAGCTGGCAGCTGGTCGATCTTTCCGCATTAAAAATATCGCCCTGTGTCGGCTGCTTTGGATGCTGGGTCAAAACACCTGGGCGCTGTGTCATCCGCGACGATGCCGTCACCGTCTATCCGCTGATTGCCCAGAGCGGCCGCATCCTCTATGTCACCCGCGTGCGCTTTGGCTGCTATGACGTGACGATGAAGCGGATGCTGGAACGCGCCATCCCTGTCCAGCAGGCATTTCTGCGGCTGCACGAAGGAGAAACCCACCACGTCCAGCGAAATGTTCTTCCCAAGGAGGCAGTCTTTGTCGCATACGGTGCGGATACGCCCGAAGAACGTGCATTGTTTGAGCGGCTGGTTGCCCACAATGCCCTGAACATGTCCTTTACCTCCCATCGGATTGTCTTTGTGTCCGAGGAGGAAGTGGAAAACACTGTCGCAAAGGAGGTATCCGCATGGGAAACTATCTGATTTTAAACGGCAGTCCGCGCGCACCTCGTTCCAATTCGCTGCAGTACATCCAACTGCTGCGCAGCCATCTGACCGGCAGCTGCACCGAATATGCGCTGCTTTCCACCGACAAGCAGACCATCTGTCAGGCGATGGAAAACTGCGACGATGTTATCGTTGTCTTTCCTCTGTATGCCGACTGTCTGCCCACCGTCCTGCTGGAATTTCTCCACTATTTGCAGGAGCATCTGCCTCAGCGCCGTCCCACCGTCCATATCTTCATCAACTGTGGATTTTTGGAGCCGGAGCAAAATGACATCGCGCTGGACATTCTGCGTCTGTTCTGCAAGCAGACCGGCTTCCCGTTCGGAAGCAGCCTCGCTGTCGGCGGCGGAGAAGCCTTTTTAAAAACACCGCTTGCTTTCCTGCTCAAGGCAAAGATAAAAAAGTTTGCAAAGGCAATCGACGATCATCAAACCGTTCACTGGAAGATAACCATGCCGATCAGCAAACCCATGTTTATCAAAGCTGCCAACTCCTATTGGCTCCAGTATG
>NZ_CALXIN010000137.1 GCF_944388365.1 uncultured Negativibacillus sp.
GACCTGCCTCGCTGACCAGCTGTTTTGCTTTTTCCAGATCCTGCTCATAACCCTGGATCGAGCTGTCATAGAAGGTGTTAACGTTGCTGAAGATGGTGTTTGCAGGCTCAGCCATACCTTCGCCGTAAGCACCGGCGATGATTTCTTCTTTGTTAAGTGCTGCAAAGACTGCCTCGACAACCTTTGGATCTTCAAAGGTGGAGCAGAACTTGTTGACTGCCAGGTAGTTTACACGGCCTTCTGGATATTTCACAACATTGTAGTTGCTGTCGTTTGCGTACTTTTCAACAGCCTGTGCATTTGCCAGCTCCATGAAGTTTACTTCGCCGTTCATCAGAGAAACTTCCTGTGCTGCGGTGTCGGAGATGATTTTGAAGGTGATCTTGTCGATGGATGGAGCGCCCATGTAGTAGTCCTCGTTTTTCTCTACTACCAGGTACTGATCCTGTACAAACTCAGACAGTTTGTATGGACCGGAACCGATGCCGGTCATATTGGCTTCAGCGCCGACGATGTTGGTGTTGCCGCCGAATACATGCTCTGGGATCAGAGTTACCTGACCGAGCAGGTCCGGATAGGAAACGGAGGCAACTGGCAGGGTGATTTTTACGGTCAGATCGTCTACCTTCTCATAGGTAACCGGCTGGTCGTTGATGATAACAGCGTTGGTGTTGCCTGCGCCGTTGTTGGTGTCTGCATTGACATCCAGGGTGAAGATGACGTCGTCAGCGGTGATTGCTTCGCCGTCATGCCATTTCAGGCCGTCTTTCAGTTTGAGGGTGACAACGGTGCCGTCCTCGGAAACTTCGTAGGATTCTGCCAGATAATATCTGGTTTCATCGACGTCCTTGATGAAGAGCGGATCATACAGTGGGTTGAGCATGATAACGCCCTCTTTGTAGGTTTCCAGCAGAGGGTTCAGGTTGGATACACAGCTTGCACTTGGAATGATCAGGTTGGTTTCTTCCGCTGTAGCTGTTTCCTCGGTGGATTCTTCTGCAGTTTCCTCGGTCTGTGCCGATTCTTCGGTGGTTGTCTGCTCCGAAGTCTCGGTCTGTGTCTGATTGCTGCCAGAGCAGGCAGTCAGAGATGCTGTCAGCATAACTGCACACAGCAGCAGGCTGAGAATTTTCTTTTTCATTGGTATTCCTCCCGTTAAAAAAGCAACAATAAACTTGGCAGAATTTCTGCCCTTTTTGATCTGCAACTATTGTATCTTGTTTTTTTGACAAAATCCAATCGAAAATACTTATTCACTTGTTTTATTTATAGATATAATCTTTGGACAATATATACAAAATCATGGGGTACCCTCTCTTTTTTAGTCTTATTCCATAGTTTTGTATTTTATTTAACGATCCGTTTGTATTGATTTTCCCTACAACCGCTTTATGTAAATATCAGGATAAAATATGTAAAATCTATCCTTTTTCTGTAAAAAAATAAATAAAAAGCAGGAATCCTAGGACGGATTCCTGCTTTTTATTTATTTTGACGATCAATTTCAGCCTGAAACTACAAATATCATTCTTGCTTATTTCTGGATTTCTTCTGCCAGAGCAAGGATCATCTGTCTGGTCAGCGCCAGGTCCTGCTTTGCAATCATTGCAGAGATGGACGCAGGATAACGGCAAGGAATCGACAGCGCCATCACCGGAACTCCCGCACAGGAGGTCTGAATCTGCTTGCTCTCGTTTTTATCGCTGCTGCGTTCAATCTGCTGCAATGCGATCTGATGCTCCTTTGCTGCCTTCAGGCATTGCTGATAGAAGGCCAGGTCATAATAGGTGGTCTGATCGTGCAGACAAACCGCCGGTCCTTTTCCAAGGCAGCAGGTGTGCGCTCCACCGCGCACATCGTCGGCTTTTGCGCTGCCGATGACCAACGCCAGATCTGGACGAAGGACAAAGGCTGCATTGGCAGCACCCGAGGTCATCGTCTGCGCACTGGTGGTAAAGACAACGTCGACGTCGTACTCCCATTCCTCGCAGAGCATCTCCGCCAGCATCGCGCAGGCTGCACGGGTTTCCATCGCCTTGCCGGTCAGGTAGCCGTCGCCAAATTCAGCAACTCCTTCGCCGGCAAAAGTGATCTGTGCTCCCAGACTAACCGCCTGTTCAGCACTTTCCCTGCTGGAAGCGCCGATGTCGATGTACAGCTTGTCAAACGGTACCGGACGATCCTGTTCCTCCTTAGTCTGCAGATGAATCGGCTTTGTTCCGATGACGCCCAGCGTCTTTCCATCAATGCGAACCGCTTTTCCCAGCGTCACACGGCTGTCAACATCGCCGGCGTTGGCAAAGGAGAGCAGTCCATCCTCACGGATGCCGGTCAGCATGAAGCCTGCCTCATCCATGTGGGCGGTAATCATCAGCTTTTTGACTGCCGGATGTCTGCCCTTTTTGTGACAGAGCAGGTTTCCTCTGGCATCCACCTTCCAGTCACAGTGTCCGTCGATCATCTCAATCAGAGCGCTGCGCACCTTGTCCTCTCTGCCGGAAATTCCATCTGTATTACAAAGTGTGGTGATCCACTCTACCTTGCTCATGCTCTGCACGCTCCTTCCTGCGGTCTGATACATTCAGCGACATAGGCTGCCGCCAGTTTTGCGGTGTTTTCCATGTCGGATGCATTGATGACCTCCACCGGTGTGTGCATATAGCGCAGCGGGATGCAGGTGCAGGCACCCTTTGCTCCCTGACCTGCAAGGATGATGCCGTCTGCGTCGGTTCCGGTGCGATAACCCGCATAGACCTTGACCTGATGGGTGATGTTCTGCTCCCGACCGACCCGTGCCATCTCCTCCGAAACCTCTCTGCTGAGGATTGGGTTGTGTCCGACCATCGGACCGTCGCCCAGCTTGCCGCCCTGATGGGTCTGCAATTCTGGAGTCAGTGCAAAGCTGACATCCACCGAGATACAGTGGCTGATCGGCTGCAGGGCATTGGCTCCGGTCGCCGCACCCATGCCGCCGACCTCCTCCATGACGCTCAGCAGCAGCGTGATCGAACAGTCGGTGTCCATCGTTTTGAGCAGACGGGCAGCGGTAATCATCGCAGCACAGCCGCAGCGGTCGTCCAGCGCCTTGCTGGAAACATTGCCCTCCAGCAGATGTTTAAAGCTTCCCATATAGGAGATTCTTGTTCCAATCGGAAATTCCTCCTCCGCCTGTTCCCTGCTCATGCCGGCATCGACATAGAGCTGATCAACCGTCGGATTTTTGGCAGGGTCCTGCTCCTCCGAGGCGACGATGCCGCGGCGCGGACCTTTGGTTCCGTGGATGATGACCGGAGAGGCAGTTGCCACACGGCGGTCGATACCGCCGCAGCGGGTCACCTTCAAAAAGCCGTCCTTGTCGATAGCGCAGACCATCAGACCGATTTCATCCATGTGCGCTTCCAGCACAACATGCGGCTTGTCCGGCGATTCCTGCTTGACGGTGCAGATTAAACTGCCCAATGGTGTACGGCGCACCGGTCCCAGGTCGCGGATCTCCTCCTCCAACAGGTCGGCAATCGGCTTTTCATCGCCTGCAACGCCGTGATGTTGGGTCAGCTTTTCTAACAAAGCGAGTATTTCCATCGCATTTTCCCCTTTCAGTAAACGGCTGCCAAAGCAGACCATTCTACAAACATTCTCTTCCCTTTGATTATAGCAGGATTTTGGATTCCTGCAAGGGATTGCCGTCCTTTCTTCCTCTGGACGAGCCATTCTTCCCATGGTATACTGAACTCACATCCATTTCATTCTTTCCTATTCTATAAAAAACAAACTGTGAGGGATCATTATGACCGAACGTGAAAAAATGCTGGCCGGCCTGTTATACGACTGCGGCGATCCAGAACTGCTGACACAATGGCACAAGGCAAAGGACCTGATCCGCGACTACAACCGCACCGACTCCCAGGACCTTGCACAAAAGGAACGCATCCTGACCGAGCTTCTGGGCGGACGCGGCAAAAATCTGTGGATCACACCGCCGTTTTATGTGGACTACGGCAACAACATCTATTTTGGCGACAACTGCGAAGTCAACATGAACTGCACCTTTC
>NZ_CALXIN010000138.1 GCF_944388365.1 uncultured Negativibacillus sp.
GATTTCAGCGTTGATGCGCATCGAGATCGGACGCATTGCAACGCCGGTCATCCAGCCGCAGCCGTCCTCGCTCATCATCTCAGGGCAGGCATGTTCAATGTCAATCTTCAGTGTCGGACCGATCGAGTCGATTGCACACAGGCCGTCTGCACCGTGCTCGATGCATTTTGCTGCGGTTCCCACTGGGTCCGGCCAGTTTCCGCTGAGCTTGCAGATAACCGGAATTTTGACGTGTGCCTTGGTGTAGTCGAGCATCGGGAGCAGAGTGTCCTCGGTATAGGATACCAGCTCGATCATGTGAGCGCCGGCCTTTTCGACCTCCTCGACGATTTCCATTGCTTCGCCCAGGGTGTGACCGACGCTGGCAATGACGATTGCGCCCGCTTTGACTGCCTCTGGAATCTCCTTGGTGTACCACTGTTCACGGTCGCTGTCTGCCCATTTTTCGCAGTTGATGAGCGAATCCTTGTTGACGCTTCCCATGTGGTGCACCGGATTGATTGCTGCACTGCGGCGGATGGTCTTGGTAACAACCGCACCACAGCCAGCCTTGTGACCTTTAATCATTCCTTCTGCGCCGTAGGTCAATGGACCGGACGACAGAATGAACGGGCTCTGTAAATGATAACCACAAAATTCAATCCCAATATCTGCTCCCTGCAGCTTTTCTTTTTCAAACATCTCTGTATCCTCCCGTTTTTCTAGTTCTTCTTCATCGCTTTCATTTCCTGTGCTGCCTCATAGATGGCGTCCACCAGCTGCTCATAGCCGGTGCATCTGCACAGGTTGCCCGAGATGGCGCGGCGAATCTCCGCCTTCGAAAGATCCAGGTTTTTGTTTATAACCGCTTTGGCGCTCATGATAAAACCTGGTGTGCAGAAGCCGCACTGGAGCGCATGATTTTTCAGGATGGCCTGCTGGATTGGATCGAGCTCCCCATTTTTTCCGATTCCTTCGATGGTGGTGACCTCTCTGCCCTCCACGCTGCCGATCAGGGTCAGGCAGGAGGTGACGGCATTTCCGTCAATGATGACGGTGCAGGCGCCGCACTCGCCGACGCTGCATCCTTCCTTGGTTCCTGTAAGATGCAGTTCGTCGCGCAGCACGTCGATCAGGCGCATGTTTGGATTTACAGTTTTGGATTTACAGTGACGCTGACCGGTTCTTCATTCAGTGTAAAATGAACGGTGATTTTCTCCATAATTTATTCCAACTCCATTTCTGCCGCTGTCAACAGGGCGCGTTCCATCAATCCTTCCAGTGCAGGCTGTTTATATTCGGTCGACCAGCGATAACCGGTGACGCGGATCATTTCCTCCGAAACCGCCTTGCCTGCCTGTTCAAACAGCTCTCGGGAGATGGTTTTTCCTACAAGGAGGTTTTCCATCTCGGTCAGCCGTTTTGGCTTTGTAAAGATACAGCCGGCAACCACACGGGCAAACTCGATCTGTTTTTGTTCGTTGTATTTCAAGACGACCGCTGCATTGAGTCGGGAGATTGCCAGTGCTTTTCTTCTGCCCAGCTTTTCAAAACGGGTGACAGCCTTGCATGGCAGCTTTGGAACAACAAATTCCACCACAAACTCGCCTGGCTGCAGATCCACCTGACCTTTTCCAAGGTAGAAATCGCTCAGCAGCAGGGTGCGTCTGCCATCGACACCCTGCAGTACAATCGAAGCATCGCAGGCAATCAGTGGAGTCAGCGGGTCTGCTGCCGGAGAAGCATTGCAGATGCTGCCGCCGATGGTGCCCATGTTGCGGATCTGCGGAGAGCCTACGCTGGCGCAGGCCGCGGACAGCAGTGGAAAATACTCCTGGATGACCGGAGAGGTTTCCAGGTCGGTATGGGTGCTCAGTGCACCGATGTGAACTTCCGTTTCTTCTTCACGGACATAGCGCAGTTCCTTTTGCAGAGCGGAAATATCCACAACCCACTCCAGCTGTGCCCATTTTGGGTCTTTTTCGTGGATCTGCACCATCAGATCGGTTCCGCCTGCCAGAATACGGCTTTTGTCGCCATGCTGCTGGAGGAACGAACATACCTCCTCGATATGATTGGCTCGAAAATAATCAAAGTGAAACATAAGCTCCTCCTTAGTGAAGTTTTTTGCCCAGCAGGACAGTTTCCAGATCTGCCGGATTTTCCCGAACGCTGCGTCCGGTTGCATTGTAGACTGCGTTGGCGATTGCTGCGCCCACTGCCTCGGTCGCAGGTTCGCCGATGCTCTTGGAGCCATAGGTTCCGTTTTCATCGTTGCGCTCAAAGATGTTGATCTGCATCTGCGGTATATCCATTGCGGTCGGGATGATATAGGAGTCAAAGTTCCTGTTCTTGACCTTTCCCTTCACCGGTGCAACGTCCTCCATCACAGCATATCCCTGTCCCATGGCGATGCCGCCGTAGATCTGGCCGCGAATCAGCGCCGGATTGATGGCGGTGCCGACGTCGTGGCTGGCGGTTACCTTCTTGACATCGACATAGCCGGTGCGCATATCCACTTCGATCTCTGCGATTACACAACCGTATGCATAGGTCGGGAAGGCCTTGCCCTGACCGGTGTGATGATCCTGTACCAGCGGACCTGGAACAAACCACTCAAAGGCGGACATCTGCTTGCCGGACCACAGGCAGGCATTGGCCAGATCTTTCAGCTGTACGCTGTCGCTTGGATCCTGCTTGAGGTAGAGCACGCTGTCCTTCATCTCTACCTCGTCCACGGTGGCATCCTTCTTCTGGAACATTCCCAGTTCCAGCGCATTTTTAATCATGATTTCTTTCAGCTTCCATCCGGTTTTGCGCACCGACTGCGAACCCATGACGGTACCACGGGAGGCAACGGTCATGCCGCAGTCCGGAATGGAAGCGGAGTCGGTTCCATAGAAATAGATGTCCTCAAAACGGATGCCCAGTGCCTCCGAGGCGATCTGTGCGTAGGCTGTTTTGAGTCCCTGTCCGTTTTCTGCAAGGCCGGAGTTGATGGTGGCGCTTCCGTCCTCGTTGATGATAATCATACATCCGGCAGCATCGGGAGATTCTGCACCAAGGCCGCAGCCGCGGTAACAGATGGACAGGCCGATTCCCTTGCGGATGGTTTTGGAGGTCTGATTTTTATAGGCATCTCTCTTTGCCTGATAGTCGGTCTGTTTGGTGGTGTAGTCCAGAATCTCCTCCAGGATAACATTGTCCACCTGCTGACCGGTTGCCGTCTTGCTTCCGTCCTTCAGGCAGTTGATCTTGCGGAACTGCACGTTGTCCATGCCGATGGCTTCTGCCAGCTCGTCGATAAACTGTTCCTGTCCAAAGATCAGCGAAGGAGAGCTGTATCCTCTCATTGCACCGCCGTGGATATTGTTGGTGAACACACCAAAGGTGTCGGTGTGAATATTTTCGATCTCGTATGGACCTGCGGAATGTACATTGGCTCTCCAGTTCATAAACTGGGTCTGGTAGTTGTATGCGCCCGAGTTGTCCACCTGCTCGCCCCAGAAAGCGATGATTTTTCCTTCTTTGGTCACACCGGCTTTATAGCGCAGACGGAACGGATGGCGCTTGGAGCTTTCCAGGAAGGAATCCTCCCTGCTGAAAACGTATTTCACCGGTTTTTTGGTCAGTTCTGCCAGATAGGCTGCTCTGCCGGTCGCCAGTCCCACGCCTTCTTCCTTGCCGCCGAAGGTTCCGCCCAGGGTTTCCTGGATGATGCGAACCTTGTTGAGCGGCGCGCCGATGGCATCTGCGATGTAGCGGCGGGTGAAAAATGGATTCTGTGCCGAGGCATGTACCGTCATGATGTGGTCGGTCGGATGGATGTAGGCAACCACTGCCTCCGGTTCGATATAGGAATGTTCGATGAACTGGGTGCGGTACTCTCTCTCCAGCACGACATCCGCCTGCTCCATGGCTTTCTCCACATCTCCTTTTCGGATGTGGTAGACCGATGGAGTAAAGATATTGCCCGGGTACTCCTCATGTATCTGCGGTGCATCCTCTTTCAGCGCATCATCAATGGTGTATACGCCTGGCAGCT
>NZ_CALXIN010000139.1 GCF_944388365.1 uncultured Negativibacillus sp.
CAGACGATGGCTGTCATCAACGCCGCCGGATGCTGCTGCCGGACGGCGATGTACGAAACGATGACCTGCCTGCGCGGAATCCGCTGGTGTGCGATGGCATGGGTGGAATATCAGGACCCGACCCGTCCGATTCAGAACCACGGAACCTATCAGAAGATTCTCGAGTATCTGACCGAGGACTTTTTGGGCTGGATCTGGAAGAATTACTTTGCTTAATGGAGGAAACAGGATGGCAAAACTATCGCTGATCGTGCCGGTGCTCAACGAGGCGCAGAAGATCGACGGCTTTCTTGCGCAGCTGCAAGGGCTGTCCGGCGACTGGGAGGTCATCTTTGCCGACGGCGGCAGCACCGACGGCACCGCCGAAAGAATCGCGGCGCACTATCCGGTGGTGCACTGTCCCAAAGGACGCGCCCGCCAGATGAACGAAGGCGCCCGTCACGCCGGCGGTCAGGTGCTGCTCTTTCTGCACTGCGACAGCGTGCTGCCGCGCGACCTGTGCGCACAGGTGGAGGAGGTCATCCGGCGCGGCTATCGGTTCGGCTGCTTTCGCATCCGGTTTGACAGCAGTCATCCGTGGATGCGCTGCTGTTCCTTTTGTTCTAACCTGCGTGTCCGCCTGCGTAAAATAGCCTTTGGAGATCAGGGCATCTTTCTCACCCGCGAGCTGTTCGATCAGATCGGCGGCTTTGCCGACCTGCCCATCATGGAGGATTATAAGCTCTCGATGGATCTAAAAGGCAAGGTCCCGCTCGGACAGACCAGAGGGTATCTGACGACCTCGGCGCGCAGATTCGAGCAGGGCGGAATGCTGCGGACGATGTGGAGGATGCAGGTGTTGCAGCATCGCTTTCGCAAGGGCTGTCCGGCGCAGGAGATTGCGCGGCTCTACCGCGACATTCGATGACAGGGAGGAAAAGGGATGGACTGTATCCACTGCGGAAACTGCACCCGACATTGTGCGTTTCTGGCTAACTATAAGCTCGACCTTGCCGGCTTTGCCCAGCATCCCGAGCTTGCATACCACTGCTTTTTGTGCGGCGAATGTACCGCCTGCTGTCCCAGGGACATCGACGGCAGGGAGATTGCGCTGAACTTACGGCAAGAGCGCATCGCGCAGGCGGGCAGCTTTTCGGCGCTGCCCGAAGCAAAGGCGCGCCGGATGCTGGTGCTCGAAAAGAAAAACTACCTGTTTAACAGCTACCGCCGCGCCAAACCTGGACCGGTGCTGTTCCCAGGGTGCAACTTTCCCTCGTTCTATCCCAAAACGACCCGAAAGCTGATAAAGCTGCTCGAGGAGCGGGCAGGCATCGGCACGGTGATGGACTGCTGCGGCAAGCCGATCGCCGAGCTTGGGATGATGGAGGAGAGTAAGACCATCTGCGACCGGCTTTCCAGGCGGCTGCACCGAATCGGTGCGACCGAGCTGGTGGTGCTCTGTCCCAACTGCTGCGCCTTTTTAAAAGGAAGGCTCGATCTTCCGGTGGTCAGCATCTATCAGAAGCTGCAGGAACTGGGACTGGTGCAGCCGCTGCGCGCCGAACGCTTTGCGCTCTATCTGCCCTGTCCCGACCGGCACAGCCGCGAGATGATGGAGAGCTTTCTGCCGCTTTTGCAGGGACAGATCGAGCAGCTCAGCGGCGTCCAGTGCTGTGGACTGGGCGGCAGCGCCGCGGCAAGTGAGCCGCAGATCGCCGCCGGCTTTGCCACAAAGATGCAGTCCAAAGGGCTGTCGGAGATGTACACCTACTGCGCGTCCTGCGCCGGACAGTTTGCCCGCAGCGGCTGCGAAGGAGTCCACCACCTGCTGGTGGAGCTGCTGCGGACCGGCGAAACACCGGTCAAGGGCATGTCCACGCTGTTAAACCGCGCAAAATATAAGCTGATTTTGTAGACATATTAAATAGGAAAGAAAGAAGGAATCTGATCATGAAATTTGCTTCGATCATCAAAAAGGGAGCGGCGCTGCTGCTGAGCCTCGGTCTGTGTATGGGACTGGGCGGCTGCCAGTCCAAGGAGGAACAGACGCTCGATCTGTCGCAGGTGGAGTTTGAGCAGCTGGTCGAGCAGGCGAAGGGAACCACCGTCAGCTTTTACGGCTGGGGCGGCGACGAGCTCATCAACCACTGGATCGACGAAACCTTTGCTCCGCTGATGAAGGAAAAGTACGACATCACCATCGAGCGGGTGCCGATGGACATCGACCAGATTCTCAATAAGCTCTCCTCCGAGGTGCAGGCGGGCAAGACCGACGGCAGCATCGACATGATCTGGATTAACGGCGAGAACTTCTTCTCTGCCAAAGAAAACGACCTGCTCTATGGCCCGTTTACCCAGGCGCTGCCAAACTTTGCAGCCTATGTGGACGAAACCTCGGACGACACCTGCTACGACTTTGCCTACCCGATCGAGGGCTACGAAGCGCCCTATGGCAAGGCGCAGCTGGTGCTGATTAACGATTCTGCCAAAACGCCCGAAACGCCGTCCAATGCGCAGGAGCTGCTCGACTTTGTCAAGAAGTACCCGGCTCAGGTGACCTATCCTGCGCCGCCGGACTTCACCGGCAGTGCGTTTGTGCGCAACATCATCTATGAGTTTGTCGATCCGGAGGTGTTCATGGATATGGAAGCCGACAAGGAGACGGTCAAAGCCGCCATCCAGCCGGCGCTGGACTACCTCAGAGAATTAAATCCCTACCTCTGGAAGGAGGGAACCACCTTCCCAGCGACCGTTTCCCAGCAGGAAACGATGTACATGGACGGAGAACTGCTGTTACATATGCGTTACGAATCCTACTGGATTGCGACTGCTATCGAACAGGGCATGTGTACCGAAACCAGCCGCAGCTTTTTGTTTGATAACGGCACCATCGGCAACACCAACTTTGTAGCGGTGGCAAAGAATTCTCCCAATAAGGCGGGCGCGCTGGTCGCCATCAATGAGCTGCTGACGCCCGAGGTGCAGGCGTCGCGCTATGAAGAATTAAAGATTCTGCCGGTGCTGGATAACAGTAAGCTCTCCGATGAGGAGAAGGCGCTCTTTGACGCGGTCGACCCAGGTCCAGGCACCATCGCGCAGGAGGAGCTTTTGGAAAAGCGCCTGCCCGAGATGCCGGTCAAGCTGGTGCCGATCATTGAACAGCTCTGGCAGGAGGAGGTCGTCGGCAAGTGAGAAAACGGGCGCTGACGCCGCTAGTGTTGCTGCTGCCGTTTCTGGTGCTGATGCTGCTGTTCTTTCTCGGACTGGCAAGCGGCCTGGTGCAGAGCTTTGGCATCGTGCCGTCGCTGGGACTGACCGAACCGACGCTTGCCTACTACCGTCAGCTGCTGAGCGACACGGATTTCTGGCAGTCGCTGGGATATAGCCTCTATCTGTCGGTGGTTTCGTCGGTGCTGGCAGCGGTCGGCGGCGTGGCGGTCTGCTCGGCGATGGTGCTTTCCGGCAAGGTGCGCACCGGCTCGATGCGGCTGATGCAGCTGCCCATCATGCTGCCGCACGTCGTGGTGGCGCTGTTTGTGATGAACCTCTTTTCGCAGAGCGGACTGTTTGCCCGCCTGCTGTATGCGCTGGGGTTGCTGGGTGGTCAGGAGTCCTTTCCCGACCTGCTGTTTGATCGGGCAGGAGTGGGGATTATCCTTGCCTACCTGTGGAAGGAGATTCCGTTTGTCGCCTTCTTTGTAGTGACGCTGATGGCGGCGGTCAACGAAAATCTGGGCGAGGCAGCCCGCAACCTCGGCGCCTCACCGATGCAGGCATTCTGCCGCGTGACGCTGCCGGTCTGCCTGCCCGCCATCCAAAACGCCTTTCTGATCGTGCTGGCGTTTTCGTTTGGCGCCTATGAGCTGCCCTATCTGCTCGGACCCACTCTCCCGAAGGCGCTGCCGGTAGCGGCGTACCTCGAATACATCTCGCCCGACCTAAAGAACCGTCCGACGGCGATGGCGATGAACAGTTTGATGCTGCTCATCAGCCTGGGGATGGCGTG
>NZ_CALXIN010000140.1 GCF_944388365.1 uncultured Negativibacillus sp.
CATGTATTGTTTGATTCACACAAGATATTTGTCTGGCCCATGTGGATCTCATAACCCTCATACGGCGTATCGGACAGCTCAGGGAAGATGGTCTGCGACCAGTCTCCGGTTCTGCCGCTGACCTGGGTGCGGGTCTTATCGCTGCCAAAGACGGTGACGGTAGGCAGCAGTCCCAGTCCTTTCAGGCTGCCGCCGTGTTCGACGCTGTGTGGGTCGTGCAGCTCCTGTCCCAGCATCTGGAAACCGCCGCAGATGCCAAAGACCGGTGTACCCTGTGCTGCCAGCTTGAGGATGGCGGCTTCCAGACCGCTCTGACGCAGCCAGAGCAGGTCCTCCATGGTATTTTTGCTGCCTGGCAGGATGACCAGATCGGGCGAGCGCAGCTCACCTGCCGACTGGACGTAGCGCAGCGACACGCCGTCGATGCACTCCAGGCTGTTAAAATCGGTAAAGTTGGAGATGCGCGGCAGCCGAATCACCGCAATGTCCAGTAGCGCCGGCGCATTGTGGCGGGTAAAGCGCTCGGACAGGCTGTCCTCGTCCTCCAAGTCGAGATTCATATACGGAACGACGCCGACCACCTCTTTGCCGGTGATCTGCTCGATCTGACTAAGTCCCGGACGCAGGATGGATACGTCGCCGCGGAACTTGTTGATGACAAGTCCCTTGACCATCGCGCGTTCTTCCTCCTCCAGCAGCATCAGTGTGCCTGCCAGACTGGCGAATACGCCGCCGCGGTCGATATCACCGACCAGCAGGACGGGCGCTTTGGCGAGCTTTGCCATGCCCATGTTGACGATGTCGTCCTGCTTGAGGTTGATCTCTGCGGGACTGCCGGCGCCCTCCAGCACGATGATGTCGTACTGTTCGTCCAGCTGCCGGTAAGCCTCCATGATCTTCGGCACCAGCGAGAGCTTCTGTTTATAATAGTCGCGGGCGGACATGTTGCCCAGCACCTCGCCGTTGACGATGACCTGCGAGCCGGTGTCATTGGTGGGCTTTAAGAGGATGGGATTCATCAGCACCGATGGCTTGATGCCGGCCGCCTGCGCCTGCATGACCTGTGCGCGGCCCATCTCCAGTCCTTCCTCGGTGATGAACGAGTTGAGCGCCATATTCTGCGATTTAAACGGCGCCACACGGTAGCCGTCCTGCTTAAAAATGCGGCACAGCGCCGCCGCCAGATAGCTTTTGCCTGCATTGGACATCGTCCCCTGCACCATAATTGCCTTTGCCATCGCTAGTGCTCCTCCCCTTCCCAATCATACTTTTTGGATTTTTCCCGCAGCGAACGATACTGTTTTTTCTGTTCAGCGCTGGGTGGAGTATCCACGTCCTGGTTCGGAATCTTCAGCGGCAGATCGTCCTCCGGCTCGGGCTGCTCCACCGGCGCATCCTCCACCGTCACGGTGACCGTCTGTGTTTGCAGCGGCTCGATGGTCGGCTGCGGCTCTGCAGCCGGTTCCTCGGCGGTCAGCTCCGGTTTTTCCGTCTTTGGCTCAGCAGATTTTTCTGTCGCAGGCTGCTGTGCGGACGGTTCTGCTGCCGGTGCATCGGTATTTTCTTCCGATGCAGAGAGCGGCTCGCCGCTCAGCACCGCTGTCAGCGCCGCCACCAGCTTTTCGTTGTCGGCGTGGGATTTGACCGCGATACGGTAGTAGCTCTCATCCAGGCCGCGATAGTTTGAACAGGAGCGGATGAGGATGCCGCAGCCTTCCAGCGCCTCCGACAACTGCTGTTCACAGCGGAAGAACAGATAGTTTGCCTGCGAGCCGATGACCGGCAAGCCGAGGTTTGCAAGACTTTCCTTTAAGTAGGCGCGCTCTGCCAAAATCAATTCGCGGCTTTTGTTGAGATATTCCTCATCGCGCAGTGCAGCGACACCGGCAATCTGCGCCGGAACCGACACGCCCCACGGCTGACCGCATTGTTCCATCCGCTCAAGCAAAGGCGGATTGCCGCACAAACAATAGCCCAGACGAAGGCCTGCCATGGCGTAGTGCTTGGTGAAGGCGCGAAGAATCAGCAGATTCGGGAAGGAAGCTACCCACGAGGTCATGGTGTTGTCCTGCGGCTGATCCAGAAAGTCGCGGAAGCACTCGTCAACGACCAGCAGCGTTCCGCAGGCAGCACAGCGCACCAGGATGCGCTCGAGCAGCGACTGGTCGATCAGCTGTCCGGTCGGGTTGTTCGGGTTGCACAGAAAGACGATGTCGGTCTGATTGCGGATCTGATCGAGCACCTCCTCGGTCAGCACAAAGTCGTTTTGTTCGCTCAGCTGATAGTGCTCGATGCGGCAGCCGCAGGCGGACAGCGCCTGCTCATACTCCGAGAAGGTCGGCTGGACAATCAGTGCCGAGCGCGGACGCATCGCCCAGACCACCCGAAAAATCAGGTCCGCCGCGCCGTTTCCGCACAGGATCGACGAGGGTAAAACGCCCTCCTTTTTTGCAATTTCTTCTACCAGTTCCCTGCACAGCGGGTCAGGATAGCAGGAAAAAGCATCCATCGAGTCACACAATGCCTGCCGCACCGATGCCGGCAGTCCCATGGGATTGATGTTTGCAGAAAAATCGACGATCGGACCGTCGATTCGCTCTTTTGCGGAGTAAATATCGCCGCCATGCGTCAGTTTTATCATGTGAAGGCACTCCCCTTTACAGTTAAAATTTGGCTTTGTTGCGCCAATCTTACCATCCAATCAACCAGAACACCAATCCGCGCACCAAGCAGCACAGCACAAGGCACAACAGGTCACAGCAGTACATCAGGCGATTGGCTCTGACAATATCTTCGCTTTCGACCGGTCGGATCGGGTCGCCGATGGTCGGTTTTTCATACAATTTTCCAAAGTAATATGCATTTCCGGCAAGCTGAACCTGCAAAGCGCCGGCGCAGGCCGATTCGGTCTGTGCGCTGTTGGGGCTTGCATGGTTAAAGCGGTCGCGGCAAAAAATGCGCCAGGCGTTTTTGCCATCCATGCCGGTCACAAAGGCGGAAGCCACCATCAGCAGTCCCGCCAGACGTGCAGGAAGGAAATTCACCACATCGTCAAGCTTTGCGCTTGCCCGTCCAAACTCGAGGTACTTGTCGTTTTTGTAGCCCACCATTGAGTCGAGGGTATTGACCGCCTTGTAGCACATCGCCAGCGGTGCGCCGCCGATAGCAAAATAGCAAAGCGGCGCGATGATGCCGTCGCTGGTATTTTCGGCGACCGTTTCCACCGCCGCCTTGGTCACACCGGCGGCGTCCAGCGCCTGGGTATCTCTGCCAACGATCATCGAAACCGCGTAGCGCGCTCCCTGAAGATCCTCCGCTTTGAGCCGGTCGTACACCTTCATGCTCTCGGTTTTGAGCGATTTTGCTGCCAGCGTCAGACTGCCCAGAATGAGCTGTGCAGCAAAGCCCAGCAGCGGATGAATCAATGCCAGTCCCCATACCACCAGCGCCGTGATGGCAAAGCTGAGCAGTGGGACACTCACGGCAAGCAGTTTCCCCGCCAACCGCAGCCGGTTGGGAAACAGACGGCGCAGCAGCTTTTCTTCGGCAGAAATCAGCTTTCCGATGCCGCAGATGGGATGCGGAATCCAGCGCGGGTCACCGATGACGAGGTCAAGCACCACCGCACCGATGAGCAGCCAGAGGATTGTTTTCATCGTTCTTCCTCCTCCTTTGTTCCAATCGGATGGACTGGGTAGCGCTTCTGCGCGTCCCAGCGGTCGATTTGCAGCACAAATCCCTGTCCATTTGGAACGTGATAGTCATAAAACGGGCGCGGCGGAGCGCCAAACCGCTCCAGAATCGCCATGATGCTGCCGCCGTGGACGACAAACATCGGCGCCTCACTTCCCTGCTGCACCGCCTGCTCCATCCGGCGGCAGAAGGCTGCCAGACATCGAGCTGCCATCTGGGCGCGGGATTCGCCGTTTGGCACTGCTCCTTCGCCGTTGGTTTCAAG
>NZ_CALXIN010000141.1 GCF_944388365.1 uncultured Negativibacillus sp.
GAGACGCTTTTGAAGATCATGTCCTGGGTGGCGTTGGTGTCCTGATACTCGTCGACCAGCACATAGGCGTAATGGTCGGCAAGCTCACGGGCAAGCGCGGTGCGCTGACGGTGTTCCGGTTCTCCTTGTACCAGCAGCTGAACCGCAAAGTGCTCGAGGTCGGAAAAGTCCAGCAGGCTGCGCATGCGCTTTGCTCTGAGCAGACGCTGGTCATAGTCGAGCACCAGACGAAACAGCGTCTCAATGCGCGGACGCAGAAAGCGGATGTCATCGGCAAATCCCTGCTCATCCACCGAAAACAGCCGCTGGGCCAGTTCCTCGACCACTCCCTGCGCCGATTTGCGCAGCTTCTGCACCAGCTCCTTCTTTTCGGTGTCCTCATAGTTTCGCAGAGCACCCAGCCGTCCGAATTTCAGCTTGTCCAGACACTCGCAGATTTCGTCCCATCGTCCGGTTTCCAGCGTCTGGCACAGCGCTGCCAGCTGGGCGCGATCGACGGCGAAAGGATCGCGGTAGGCTTTTTCCATCGCCTCGTCGCCGTCGATGAGGTGCAGCGCGCGCTCGAGCTGATGCAGCGCATAATTTGCAGCATCGCGGGCATAGTGGACGATTACCCTGCCCCAGACAGTCTGGTCCACAGGGATGGTGTCGTCGTACATCAACAGTTTCTGGTCGAGCCAGTCGGTGTAAAACGGATGGGAGCGCACAAAGGCATAGAGCCGCCGCAGGGTGTCCATCAGGCCCTTGTCATCTCTTCCCGAGGACACCAGCTCCACCAGGTCGGAAAAGCTGCCGTCGTCCTCCTCATAGTTTTGTTCGAGCGTTTCGCGGGCGACGTCCTCCTCCAGCAGCTTGATTTCGTTTTCGCTGCCCAATCGAAAGTCGGACGGCACATCCAGCAGCTGAAAGTTTGCACGCACCAGATCCAGACAGAACGAGTGGACGGTGCTGATGTGCGCCGCCGAAAGCAGTGTGCGCTGGCGCTGGAGATAAGGATCGGCGGGATTTTGTGCGATTAGCTCGCCCAGGCGCGTCTGGATACGCTGGCGCATCTCCTCGGCAGCGGCATTGGAAAAGGTGACCACCAGGATGCGGTTGGCATCCACCGGATGCTCGCGGTCGGTGAGGATGTCGATGACGCGCTGCACCAGCACCGCCGTCTTGCCGCTGCCTGCCGCCGCCGATACCAGCACCGTTCCTCCCCGACAGGAGATGGCCTGCTGCTGGCCCTGCGTCCAGCGCGGCTGGCGTGCAGCCTCGTTTGAAAGCTCCATTGTACACTTCCTCCTTCTTTATTGATGCAGCGGTGTTGTTTTGTTCTCGTGATCGCCGGAATCTTCCTTTGCAATCTCGGAGTAAAATTCCTGTCTGGACAGATCGGTCAGGCGGCGGGTGTCGTCGCCTTCACGGTGCTGACAGATCGAGCGGTAGTCGCAGAAGCGGCACGGCTCATAGCCCAGTCCCTGTGCCGGCGTGGACGGAATCTGTCCATTTTGCAGATTCACCGCCATCTGGGTCAGAATGTGTTCGATGTGCCGCTGGATGCGTCCCATCTGTTCGAAGGTAGCGAGGCTGGAACGCGCATCAAAGCTGCCGTCGTTCTTGCGCTTGACGGGAATAAACACGCCTGCGGCCTCCCGCTCCATTCCGGTGATGCACACAGGGTCCTCCAGCACCAGTCCGCTCATCTTGTACTTTTTCTGGCGTTCGCGGGCGATCTGTTCGTCGCTGGTCTGACGGGCAGCGGTGATGATCTGGTCCTTTGCCGGAAGATACAGCACACCTGCGGGCAGGCAGTCCGCCAGATCCTCCTTGCCGTTTTTCCAGATGGAAAACAGATAAATCAGCATCTGTAAATTGAGTCCGTAATAGACATCGTCGAGCTTAAAATTCTTGCTGCCCGATTTGTAGTCGACCACCCGCACATAGCGGCGGCCCTCCTTTTCCATCAGGTCCACGCGGTCGACAACGCCTTCCACCAGCACCTCGGTGCCGTCGTCGAGGCACAGCTGCAAAGGAGCGACCTCGCCGTCCTGACGGATAGGCAGCTCAAAGCGCACCGGTTCAAAGTCGCTCTGGGCAAATTCGAGGGCAAGCTGGCACAGCAGTCGCGACAGGGTCAGGCTCAGGCGCTCAAACAGATAGTGGAAACGGCGGCTGAGCGCTTCATCGGCGCTGACCCGCTCGGCAAGGTAGGTGTGCAGCAGTTCCTGCACCTCCTTTAACATCTGCTCAAACGAAAGCTCTCCCAGTCCCTTGCCGCCGTGGGTGCGCACCATCTTTTCCAGCACAAAGTGGATGATGGTTCCCGACTGCATCGGTGAAATCTCCACCTTTCGCCGCGGCTGCAAGCCCAGTCCTCCCGAACAGAAATAGGCAAACGGGCAGCTGAAGTACCGCTCCACCCGCGAAGGAGACAGCCGCATCCGATTGCCGAACAGCAAGCGCGACAGTTCGCGGTCCTGCATCCGAAAGCTGCCGGACTGCATCGCCTGCTGCACCTGCTGCAATCGCTTTGCATAGGGAGTGGTGCGGACATAGGCGGTCAGCGACGCTGTCAGCGGAGTGTCCTCGCGCAGAATCCGACAGAGCGTCTCGAAGGCGGTCTGGTCGTTGGCGACATAAAACAGCGGCGAAAGGGCTACAGTGGACTGCGTCCACTGCTCCGGCGCAAAGTCCGCAAACATCCGCTCCAGCGCAGTGATGGCAGGAGAATCGGGAGTGGCCTCTCCGGTCAGCTTTGCTGCATGGCAGGTGACAAACAGCTGTTCACTGGGGCTGGTCATCGCCGCATAGAGGTAGTATTTTTCATAGTTTGCCAGCTTGATGACCGAAGGATTGAGCTGGATGCCGCTTTCCAGCAGCCGGTCGCGCTCGGCTTCGGAAAAAAGTCCGTTTTCTTTCAGCAGCGGCGGAAATTCTCCCTGGTTTGCACCGATGACAAAGGTCACCTTGGGCGCATTGGGACGCATCCGGTCGGCGCTGCCCAGCGCCACCTGATCCAGCGTCCCAGGGATGGCGCCGATGTCGCTGATGGTTGCCGCCGAGCAAAACAGCTCGCGCAGCTGTTCCAGCGGCAGCTCGATGTCCTCCAGCACATGCGCAAAGACGTCAAGCAGGTCGCACAAAATCTCCCAGGCGCCTGCATTGAGCCGCTGGGTGCGCTGCTGTTCAGGATCGGCAACATCGACCGCCGCCTGCTGCTGCAGCCGTTCTTTGGCGCCGGTTTCGATGAGAAAGTCGTACAGCGCCGCTGCAAACTCCTGTCCCGAACAGTGGGACAGCCGGTCGCGCAGGTGCAGCAGCGGCGTGCAGATTTGCTGCGCGGTCGAGGCAATCTGTGCAAGCTGTTCGCTGTCGTCGTCGGTAAACTGCTCGACCAGTCCGCGCGGATGGTTCCTGAAGCCTTCGGGAGAAATCCACAGCCCGTGGTCGATCTCCCACAAAAAGCAGTAGTTTTCCAGCTGGGCGACCTGCGTTTCTTCCAGACCGAGCAGCGGATTTTTGCCCAGCGCAAGGATGTGCTGGGTATCAAAGTTGGTGCGCAGGGCATCCAGCGCCGAGAATACCAGCGAAAAAACAGGGATCGACTGGACGTCCTCGCGCTGATCCAGAAAATAAGGGATGTCGTACTTTGGAAAGATGTCCTGGACGGCGGTGAGGTAGGCGTCGATGTCGCGGGCAATGACCGCAATCTCGTGGTAGCGCGCCTTGCCTGCCCGCACCAGCCGCACAATCTGGGCAGCGACGTAGCGAATTTCCTCATAAGGATTGGGAGCGCGGCAGAGGGTCACTGCGCCGTCATCTTGTGCGCATCGCTGCTGACGCAGGCTGGGCAGCCAACGTTCGAGGTGCTTTAGCTGCTCCTTCTGGAAGCGATGCTGTTCGGTCAGCACCTGCGGCGTTTTGACGGGAATACCAAGCTCAT
>NZ_CALXIN010000142.1 GCF_944388365.1 uncultured Negativibacillus sp.
AAAGATTTGCCGGATCGACCGTTTGTATCGGTTGCCGGACGTTTAACAGGAAGGTCCCGTTTTCCATGTCCGCCTGAATGGTGGCCAGCACCCACTGGGTCAGGTAATCCCGCTTGATTGAGTGGGACTCCTTGCACCGGCCGCGGGCATAGGCGTTGCACTGCAGATACCCGACCTGGCTGTTGACCAGTGTCGAGCCGCAGCTGCTGCACCGGACCAGTCCTCGCAGCGCAAATTCGCGGCCAGGCTTGACCACTGACTTGGCTTTTTTGTGGTAGATGGTTTTGAGCTGTTCGATGCGCTGCTGGGCAGCTTCCCAGTCCTCGGGACGGATCAGAGCCTCGTGTTCGCCGTCGGTGAGGATGGCGGTCGCGGGCAGCGTGGATCGCCGGACCTTTCCGCTGGGGTTCCAGTGGATTTTGCCCATGTAGACAGGGTTGCGCAGAATATACTCGATGTTGCGGCTTTCCATCCGATTGCCGAAGCGGGTGCGCACCTGCATCCCGTCGAGCTTTCCTGCGATCTCCCGATAGCCCATGCCGGACAGAAAATCCGAATAGATCATCTGCACCAGCGGCGCGGTGTCAGGATCGGGGAGATACTTTTTGTTCTCGATGCGGTAGCCGAAGGGAGCGTAGGTCAGCGGCTGGCCGCGGTGTGCTTTTTCAGTCATGCCGCGGGTGACTTCCTCCGCGAGGTTGACACTGTAAAATTCGTCCATCGCCTCGATGATCGCCTCGGTGATGATCGACATTTTGTCATCGCCCAGGTACTCGCTGATCGAGATGACTTCGATGCCCAACTCCTTGCGCAGCATTGATTTGTAGACGATGCTGTCCTGCCGGCTGCGGGCAAAACGGGAATATTTCCAGACCAGAATCGCATCAAAAGGTTTTGGCTTTTTCTTGGCGGTGGCAATCATCCGCAGAAACTCGGGACGTTTGGTACTGTACCGGCCGGAGCGTCCTTCCTCCTCAACAAAGATGTATTCCTGCGGCAGCACAAAGCCGTTGGTTTTGGCGTAGCGGCGGATCTGGGCCAGCTGGCTGTCGGGAGAATATTCGAGCTGATCGTCGGTGGAAACGCGGATGTAAGCGGCGGCAATTTTCATCAAATACCACTCCTTTTCCTTTAAAACAGGGTATGCGGTTGCAAGCCTGCAAAAGAAGTGGTATAATACAAGTTGCTGGACTGGTATTATACAAACTTCGTTTGTAGGCCGGTTTATTGTAAAGACCGCTTTCTGTGCGCCAACACAGAGGGCGGTTTTTTTATCCTATTTTTTCATCGGAAATATCCTGACATTTTTTATATTGCGGCTGTTCAGAAAGAAACTGGGCGTAGGTCATCATATTGGTTTGACCATCGGCGTTTAGCCCGTCATATATTTGCAGCAGCTCCTGCTTATTTTTGTCATTCCCTGGGCTTACTTCGGTAAGTTCAGGGAATTTTTTTTTATCTAAACTTTGATTATAAAAATATTCCATATTTACATGTAGACATTCGGATATTCTAGCTAAGACATCAATATCAACCTTCATATTATCTCGGCGGATAATACTGTACAAAGTTTGGGGACTGATATTAATTTGTTTAGCTAACTCGTTTACATTAGTTCCCCTTAGTGTTAAAAGTTCCTGTAAAGTGCTTCCAATACCCATTCGAAGATACCTCCTGTAAATTAATCATAGCACAAGAAAATATGAAAGTAAATATATTTTTATGAAAAATCATAAAAAACACTTGACAATATATGCAATTGAATATATAATCAAAGTGAAATCTATTCAAACGCATAATTTTAAGGAGTGATGACAATGAATAGAGGATATGCAAATTTAAAAGGAGAAATTGCAAAAAGGGGAATCACACAGTCAGAAATTGCAGCGCTACTGAAAATGCATCCAAACACAGTGTCTAACAAAATTAATGGTGATTCTTCATTCTCAATTGAAGAGGCTTTTAAAATAAAGCAGGCATTTTTCCCAGAAATGGATCTAAGCTATTTATTCGATTCAGAGAAGAGGGTGGGGTGATGGGGGTGGTAATGATGGATGAATCACTAAAAGAAATTCAAGAAATAACCGATGAGTTTTCTGTGTTGGATAATAAACAGCCGGAAAGCATCCAGTTAATTTACCTAAAAGAAAAGTTTTACCCCAAAATCATGGAAACATTGATGTGTTGGATTGCGGGCAAGAAAAAAGTCAGGATCATTTTGGACTGTGACCCTGACCGAAAAAAGATAAAAATGCAAATCAATCTTTTGGATAAAAACTCTCCTCAGAAATGCGAACTTCAGGAGGCAGAGGTGGAAAATCTGGTTTAATAGATCCATCATATCCAACAGCAAACTCTCGAATAAACCAGTTGAAGCCGTAATTAACAGAAAAAAGTTCCCAGCCACATTTTTCGAATTCTTCTCTCAAATCCAACTTAGTTTTATTGTCTTTTAATTTTGCGACATCAACATAATAAAAATACATGATTTCATCTCCTTTCTGTGTTGATTATAACACAGGAGAAGGTGGAAGAAAAGGGCTGAAGATGTTGTAAAAATGGCGATACAAAAATTATTGAAGAGGAGAGGGGGTGATGGGGGTGGATAAATTACTGGAAAAGTATTGTAAGGTGGTTGATCGATGGCTTGACCAACTTATCAAAAAAGAGGAACTCACGAACGATGAGATCCTTGAAATGGTTGACGTCTTTAGAGGATTCCTGCATTTTCTGAAATTAAAAGAAAGGATTGATAAGTGTGGAGCTGAAAAATGAGCAGGGGTTATTTATCCGATTTCGCATCGATGATGAAAAGCTTTACAAGGTTCTGGGTGATTTGGAGAAGGCAAGTAGAATCATCAGGGATTGCTATATGTCATTAGGTACAATGGGAATTGTGGAAATAAAAAAAGAACCTGCCTCAGAAATGAAGCAGTCTCAGGAGAGTTAACAACTCAAATGTTCATAGGACAACCCGCCAGAACCATATCATACACCAGGAGGTGACATTATGGCGAGAAAAGAGCTGACTTCCAGAACCTGCATCCGGCTGCCGGACGGAACAGTCCTGCCGGTGAGCACCATCCACGATGTCGGCGGACCGAATATGCGGGTGGAGCACCATCTGCCGCCGGAGGAGTGGGAGCGGATGATGCAGACGATGATGAAGCGCACCGGCGAGGTGATGTCGGACTACTACAATGCGCACAGACTTACATAAGGGAAAGGACGTTTCCAATGATCAGAAAAATCGAGGAGATTCCAAAAGAGGAGCTGCAGCGTGAAGCCGCCTTTGTTGCCGCCGTAGCGGAGGGACTCAAAAAGCAGCCGGAGGGAAGGATTGTCATGATCGACTGCCCGTGCGGCGGGAAGATCATGGCGATCCGCAGCGAATACGACGGCCACCGCACCACGATTGCCAAGTGCAACAGCTGCCGGCGGGAGGTTCGCGGCAGCAGCGGTGCGCTGGATGCCTACGAAAGGAGCGGTGGACGATGAAACTCAAGTGCATCGCTGCTCTGTGCAAAGGCAGGAAGATGGTGTGCATCCATTCGGGCAACAACAGCCAGTATGTGGGCGACGGGAGCGCCTGCTATCTGGTGCCTGGGGAGCTGACGCTGGACAGAGACAACGTCCTCATCATCTTCGATGTGCCGGAGGACAAGCAGGATAGCTGGACGATCAGCAGCACTGGCTTTCCGGAGACAATCAGCATGGCGGACGTGCTGGAAGGGGAGGAACAAGCGCTGATCTATCCCATCGAGTTGTGCTGCGGCGAGAACACCTACCGGATTATCAAAGATTCCTGTGGGATCGCTGCCATCGACACCCGTTACCTGGCGCCTCTTGCCGATCTGAAAAAGGGTACCAGCTA
>NZ_CALXIN010000143.1 GCF_944388365.1 uncultured Negativibacillus sp.
CTGAAAGCCCTGCTGCCCCGGTATGAGGGCAAAGTGAAGTGCATCTACATCGATCCTCCCTACAACACCGGCAACGAAGGTTGGGTGTACAACGATAACGTCAATGACCCCAAGATCAAAAAGTGGCTGGGGGAAGTGGTTGGCAAAGAGGGCGAGGATCTGTCTCGGCACGACAAGTGGCTGTGCATGATGTATCCCCGCTTGAAGCTGTTGCAGAGGCTGTTAGCGGAAGATGGGGCTATTTTCATTAGCATTGATGATAATGAATGTTCTAATCTCAAGTTAATTTGCGACGAGATATTTGGCCGACGCTGTTTTATTACAGATGCTGTATGGCGCTCAAGTGATAACAGTAATAATAATGCGCTTAAATTTTCCGAAGATTTTAACCATACTTTGATTTACGGGAAACTTCCATCTTGGAAGCCCAATTTCATTGACGACCTAAGCAAAAGAACACATTTTAAAAACCCAGATAATGACCCAAGAGGACCATGGTTTGATGGAAACCCGGTAAACAATCCTGGCTGGAGACCCAATTTGCAGTTTGATATTACAACACCTAATGGGAATATCATTAAGCATCCGGAAAATGGTAGGCGGCGGTCAATGGATACCATTCAGGATAAGTTAAAAACAGGAGAATTAAGATTTTCCGATGATCAAACACGACTAATAAGGCGTACATATTTATACGAAATGGAGGGGTTGACGCCTTCTAATCTGTGGATTGATTTAGACATTACTGAGCACACAAGACGAGCTAAATATGACCTCAAGAAGATATTTCCCGAAATTAAGGTAACTGACTTATTTAGCACACCAAAACCCACGCTTTTGATTAATTATATACTGCAATTGGCATCCGACCCGAATGCTATTGTTCTAGATTCTTTTGCTGGTTCCGGTACCACCGCCCATGCTGTACTGAACATGAATAAGGCCGACGGCGGCCACCGCAAATTTATCCTGGTGGAAATGATGGACTATGCTGACAGCATCACCGCCGAACGAGTCAAACGGGTTATCAGCGGATATAAAGCAGGTAGGGAAACTGTTTTGTATGACGAAGAAATTACGGTTAAAAACTTGGCACAAGGCGCTACTATGCTCGAAGAAGCCAAAGCAATCGCAAAAGAAGCCAAGCGCAACCATAGCTCTGTAAAATCCCCCAAAATTGAAAAGGGCCATCTTCGCGTAGTTGCAGTTGATAAATCTAAAGATATGGTCGATGGATTAGGCGGCAATTTCAGCTACTATGAGCTGGGGCCGGTGCTTCTGCTGCCGGACGGCAACCTCAATGAAGAAGTTGGCCCGCAGAAAATCCGGGAATACGTCTACTATATGGAGACCAAAGAGCCCCTGTCCGCCGAACAGCCCAAGGACGAGCCCTACTTCATGGGCCTGTGCCGCAACACCGCTTATTATTTCTACTATGAGCAGGAAAGCGTCACCACACTGGATCATGCCTTTTTGGCTACCATCCAGACCAAAGCCGAGGGCTACACCATCTATGCCGACCTGTGCGCCATCCCGCAGGAGACGCTGCGCCGCCACAACATCACCTTTAAGAAAATCCCCCGGGACATTGCCCGGCTGTAAAGGAGCGTGAAGAAATGGAACTGAAATCTTATCAGAAAGAAGTCATTGCCGATCTTGCACGCTACCTGGAGCTGGTGGTGGAACTACAAAGCCCGGCGAAGGCGTATCATGCCCTCTGGAACGAAAAGAATGTGCCGGTGGGGCTGGGCGGCATGCCTGCCTATACTGCCTCCTTACCCGGCGTTCCACAGGTGTGTGCCAAGGTGCCAACCGGCGGCGGCAAGACGTATATCGCCGCCAGTTCTCTGCGGACGATTTTTGACGCTATGCCTCAGCGCCGGGCCAAGTCCGTCGTGTGGCTGGTGCCCTCTGAGGCTATTCTGACCCAAACCCGCAAAGCGCTGGAAAATCCCGATCACCCCTATCGCCAGCGGCTGGACGTGGATTTTGGCGGACGGGTGCAAGTGTACTCCAAGGAACAGGCTCTCATGGGGCAGAACTTTACCCCTGCAACCGTCACCGAACAACTCTCCGTTTTTATTCTCAGTTATGATTCCTTCCGTACCAGCAAGAAGGAAGGTCGCAAAGCTTACCAGGAAAACGGCTACTTGGCTGAATTCGCCAAATGGATGAACGACCCTTCTGTTCTTCTGGCCGACACCGATGAAACCGCACTAATTCAAGTCATTCGTTTTCTCAATCCTGTAGTGATCGTTGATGAAAGCCATCATGCAACCTCTCCGCTGAGCATAGAAATGCTGCAAAACTTCAACCCTTGCTTTGTTCTTGACCTGACTGCAACCCCGAAGAAAAATAGTAATGTTATTTCTTTTGTGGATGCCGCTCAATTGAAAAAAGCCAACATGGTCAAGCTGCCCGTCATTGTCTACAACCGCAAGTCTCAAACCGATGTATACAGCGACGCCTATGCCATCCGAAACAAATTAGAGATGCAAGCAAAGCAGGATCAAGAAAATGGTGGGCACTATATTCGTCCTATCGTACTGTTCCAGGCTCAGCCTCGTAATAATGCAGACAGCACTACCTACGAGAAAATCAAACAGACACTCCTTGATGGCGGTATTCCTGAGGAACAAATCGCTATCAAGACCGGCGATAAAGATGAACTCAAAAACGTGAATCTTCTTTCGCCTGATTGTCCTATCCGCTATATCATCACAGTTAACGCCCTAAAGGAAGGCTGGGATTGCCCGTTTGCCTATGTTTTGGCAACAGTCGCTAATCGTACATCCCCGGTGGATGTGGAGCAGATCTTGGGACGAGTTCTTCGATTGCCGCACACGCAGAAAAACACCAGTGAAGTATTGAATCTTTCTTACGTCATCACTTCCTCGGCAAATTTCAATCAAACAGTAGAAAAAGTGGTTGCAGGTCTCAATAACGCCGGATTCAGCAGCCATGATTACCGCGCTCAGGACGCTAATAATACATTGATTGAAACAGATCCGCTTCCGCAAGTGGAACAGCTTACCATTGCGCCAAGTTCTGCAGAGGAACCCGACGTGCCGGATGTGAGTGGCGCGGACTTGAAAGCGCGGTTTGAAGCTGCTGCACAGGAAGCCGAACTTACTGTCCAGAATGGAACCGTCACTGCTGATCCATTGTTTGCTCAAGCGCTGGAGCAGAACCAAACCTATGAAAACGAGATTCGTCAAACCGACAATACTGCTTTGAGCCAAGCCCCCATGGAGGTGCGGAACAAGATGAATCAATTTCGGATGAACGAGGAGTTCGCGGCGGACGCTTCCTCGTTGCAATTTCCTCAGTTTATGTTGGAGACAGGCCCCAGTCTGTTTTCCGAAGCACACGAAGTATTGGAACTGGAACATCTCGAAGGCAAATTTACCCTGCGGGATAAAGATGCGCATGTGGATTTTACCACTGTCAAAGCTGAAATGGCTCTTGTAGACATGGAGGACGGCAAAGACGGCACTGCTAAAGCATGGCGTTTGGAAGGCGGTGACAGTGCATTCTTCCGTGAGTGGTTCAATACACAGCCTTCTGAAAAACGTCTCTCCCTTTGCAAAGGAATCATTAAGCAGAAGCTGTCTAAGATGAACTGTATCAATGACCGGGAGCTGGATGATTACATCAATCGGATTATCGCAACGCTGACCGAAGATCAGATTTCTGAATTGGAGCAGTCGCCATATCCTTATGTCATGAAAATCCAGGAAAAAGTCAAAATGCTTCTGGCACAGCACCGTGCTGCTACTTTTGACACTTGGCTGGAACAGGATAAAATTTCCTGCTTGCCCAACTACACACTGCCGCCCG
>NZ_CALXIN010000144.1 GCF_944388365.1 uncultured Negativibacillus sp.
CTGCAAAATAAGGAGGATATGGTCAAAAAGATGGTGGCGCTCTCCGAAAAGTACCCGTTTGAACAGGTGGTTCCGATCAGCGTCCGCGAAAAGGACGGCACCGACCTGCTGCTCAAGCTGATTCAGGATCAGGCGCAGGAAGGTCCGCACTTCTTCCCGAGCGATACGCTGACCGATCAGCCGGAGAAAGTGATCGCCGCCGAAATCATCCGCGAAAAGGTGCTGCGCAACATGCGCGACGAGATCCCGCACGGAACGGCAGTGGTCATCGAGCGGATGCGTGAGCGCGCCGGCAAGGACATTCTGGACATCGACGCGACCATCCTCTGCGAGAAGGCAAGCCACAAGGGCATGATTATCGGCAAGCAGGGAAGCATGCTCAAAAAGATTGCCAGTGAATCCCGTGCAGAAATTGAGGCGTTTTTGGATACGCGCGTCAATCTGCAGTGCTGGGTCAAGGTGCGCGAGGACTGGCGCAACAGCGAGTTTTCGATCCGCGACCTGGGCTTTAATTAAAGGAAGTCTTTTTGGCAAAACTCTCATGGGAGATAAACACTTTTCTTTTGCTCAAAGATTTTTTTTAGTAAAGGATAATTACCAGGTGAAGAAGAAAACGCAAAGAGACTTGCCCAAGGTTGTTTTTTCACAAAACCTTCGGGGAAGCTAAACACTTTTCTTTTGCTCAAAGATTTTCTTTTAGCAAAGAAAATCTTTGGAGGAGACAAGCATTTATCTTTTGCTTAAATCTTTTTTCTTATAAAGTTAAGAAGAGCAAAACCCGAAAGGACTCACCCAAGTCTGTTTTTGGCAAAACTCTCATGGGAGATAAACACTTTTCTTTTGCTCAAAGATTTTCTTTTAGCAAAGAAAATCTTTGCAAAAACTGGCAGCGGATCGGCGGGTCTATCTCAGTGAGGTATGGGGAATACTTTCTGTATCGTCATGATACGGAGGGAATGAGATGAAACCAGATCCGAAAAATGCTTTGTCGGCATGGAAACAGTTTGAGCTGACCGGAAAGGTCAGCGATTATCTTCATTATTGTACGCTCAACGGCGAGGAAGGAAAGGACAACGATGCAGACGACGGCAACCGGCCTTGTGATCGGCGAAAAGATTCTCAGCAACGATAATCGGCTGATTACCATTCTGACCGCCGAGCTGGGAGTGGTGCACGCCTTTGTCAAGTCGATCAAAAAGCTGGGCGGGTCGATGGCTGCCTCCACCGATCTGTTCACCTATTCGTCCTTTGTGCTTTTTTCCAATAAGGAAAAATACAGCGTCAACAGCGCCGAAACGCTGCATCTGTTCTACCATCTGCGCGAAGACCTCGAAAAAACCGCGCTGGCGTCCTATCTGGCACAGCTTGCCGAGCAGCTTTGTCCCGAAGGAGAGGGCGCGCAGGAGTATTTGCAGCTGTTTTTAAACTGTCTGCATCTGTTGGAAACCGACAAACGCACACCCGACTTTGTCAAGCCGGTGTTTGAACTGCGGCTGCTCACCATGGCGGGCTTCATGCCCGATCTGGTTGGCTGTCAGGAATGCGGCGAGTATCAGGCGGAAAGCTTCTGCTTTTCGCCGTCCACCGGCACGCTGCTCTGCGGCAAATGCAGCCATGGTGTTGTACCGCAGGGTTACATCCAGATCGGCACGGCGCAGCTGGCTGCTATGCGCCACATCATCTATTCGGAAAACAAACGCATCTTTCAATTTAAAATGTCCGCGGAGGGACTGGCCTGTCTTGGCAGGATCACCGAGCTGTATCTGCTGACCCAGCTGGAAAAGAGCTTTCCCTCCCTTGATTTTTATCATCGTCTGCGCGATTTTGGCCTTTCGGTGCAGAACATGCAGACCGATGTTACACCAACCTAAGGAAGTGAAACCATGTATCAGGCACAACGGTATTTTCGTGCACTGGAGCTGGACAAGGTGCTTGCACAGCTGGCCGATCAGACCAACTGTGACGACAGCCGCGCTATGGCGCTGTCGCTGACACCGTCCACCGATTTTGAAACGGTCAAGGCTCTGATGCAGAAAACATCCGATGCATATATGCTCAGCGCAAGATATACGACGCCGGCTTTACATAAGCTCAAAAACTGTGAAGCTGCGCTGAAAAAAGCCGAAAAAGGCTCCAACCTTTCGCTGCGGGAGCTGCTGGACGTTTCGTCCGTGCTGCACAACATCCGCTCGGTCAAGGACTGGCGCAAACGCTGCGAAGGAGAAACCACCTCGCTGGATGTGCTGTTTGAGATGCTCACTCCCAATCGGGAGCTGGAAAATACCATCGACAACGCCGTCCTCTCGGAGGAGGTACTGGCCGACACTGCCAGCCGTGAGCTCGGTGAGCTGCGCCGCAAAATCAATCAGGCCAAGCTGCGGGTACGTGAGCAGCTCGACCATCTGATCAAATCGCCGACCCAGAGCAAATACCTGCAGGAGACGCTGGTCACCCAGCGAGACGGACGATTTGTTGTTCCTGTCAAGAGCGAGTACCGCTCCGAGATCAAAGGACTTGTCCATGACACCTCCGCCAGCGGCGCCACTCTGTTTATCGAGCCGATGGCGGTCGTCGAAGCAAACAACGAGATCCGTGTGCTGCAGGCCAAGGAAAAGAGGGAGATCGACCGCATCATCGCCGAGCTGTCGGTGCTGGTCGGCTCGTTTGCACATCCGATTTTATATAGCTACCGCGCTTTGGTCGAGATCGACCTGTACTTTGCAAAGGCATCGCTTGCTTATAAGATGAAGGCAAGCGTTCCGAACATCGTCAACACCGGCGAAATTGACCTCAAGCGCGCCCGTCATCCGCTGATTGACCCACAGAAGGTGGTCGCCACCGATGTTAACCTCGGCAAAGAGTTTAACACTCTGGTCATCACCGGTCCGAACACCGGCGGCAAGACGGTCACCCTCAAAACACTCGGTCTGATGACGTTGATGGCGATGTGTGGATTGATGCTTCCTGTCGCAGACAACAGCACCATCTCGGTCTATGAGAAGGTACTGGTGGACATCGGCGACGAGCAGAGCATCGAACAGAGCCTGTCCACCTTCTCGGCGCACATGACCAATATCGTTTCAATCATCGAGGAGGCGGACGCAGACAGTCTGGTGCTGCTCGATGAGCTGGGCGCCGGCACCGATCCGGTCGAAGGTGCTGCACTGGCGATTTCGATCATGGAGCGTCTGGCATTGTACGGTGCAAAGATCGCCGCAACCACCCACTATGCGGAGATCAAGGAGTACGCGCTGCAAACCGAGGGCGTTTGCAATGCAAGCTGTGAGTTTGACGTCGAAACGCTCAAACCGACCTACCGTCTGCTCATCGGTATCCCTGGAAAGTCCAACGCTTTTGCTATCAGCCAGCGTCTTGGTCTGCCGGAGGAGATCATCGAAGCCGCACGTCAGAATATCTCGGCGGAAAAGACCCGCTTTGAGGACGTGCTCTCCCAGCTCGATCAGGCAAGACAGGAGCTGGAGAAGGAGAAAGAGGAGGTCGACCGCTTAAAGGCAGAGCAGGTCGAATCCAAACGCAACCTTGAACAGTACAAACAGAAAACCTACAAGATGATGGAGCGCGAGCTGCAAAACGCGCAGGACAAGGCAAACCGCATCGTGTCCTCGGTCAAGGCCGAATCGGACAAGCTGCTGCAGGAGCTGGACGACCTGCGCCGCCAGAAGGAGAGCGAGGAGTTCTCCAAGCTGGTACAGGGCGCGAAATCTTCGTATAAATCGAATATCAACCGTCTGGAGGACATCGCAAATCCGGTCATCCGCCGGATGAAAGAGGAATACACTCCGCCGCGTCCCTTTAAAAAGGGAGATGTCGTCATGGT
>NZ_CALXIN010000145.1 GCF_944388365.1 uncultured Negativibacillus sp.
GGCTTTGCCCATTCTCCGAACTTTTCTGCAGAAAAGTTACTCCCCTCGGGAACTTTGCTCCGCAAAGTTCTCTCCCCCTGTCTGCTCCGGCAGCGGGAGGATGTCAGGTTTTGCACCTGTCACTTCGGGCAGTAGGATGCCTTCGTCGAACTTACTGACTGCCGATACAAAGGAAGCCCTACACCACCTGCTCCTCAAAATAATCCTGTACACTTTGCAGAAAGACGCTTGCAGCGCGGGAAAATACCTGATACTTTTTCCAGACAAGGTAGCCGTGTACCTCCATCGGCGGAGAAAATGGCCGAAAGCAAAGATTGCTGCCGTTGGTGTTGATGAGGTTGTCAAAGCACAGCGCATACCCCAAACCCTCGTCCACCAGCAGCGAAGCATTGAACAAAAGGTTGTAGGTGGCAACGATGTGCAGCTCGGACAGCTCCTTTTTCATCCATTTTTTCAGAACATCTCCGTCGCCTTTCTGGTGGGAGACGATCAATGCCTTGTCCCACAGGTCCTCGGGACAGATACTCTCTTTTTCTGCCAGCGGGGAATCTCTGCGCATCAGTACGCCCCATCTGTCCTTGGTCGGCAGCACGATCGTCTCATACTTCTGCGGGTCCACCTGGGTGAACAGCAGTCCAAAGTCGATCAGACCCTTTTCCAGATAGTCCAGCACATGCTGTGCGTTGCCGCTGGAGATGTGGTACTGAATGTCGGGATATTGCTGGTGCAGCTTTTTTGCCACCCTGGCAAACAGCCGCACCGCTTCGGTCTCGCCGGAACCGATGAACACATTTCCGGCGATGGTCTCGTCGCTGCCGTTGATTTCGTCCTGGGTGCGCTGTACAAGCGAGAGAATCTCCTCCGCCCGTTTGCGCAGAATCATTCCTTCCTCGGTCAGCGTCACCTTGCGCGAACCTTTCACTCCGCGGATGAGCAGCTGCTTGCCCAGCTCCTGTTCCAGACTTTTCAGCTGGGTGGACAGGGCAGGCTGGGACACATGCAGCGATTCTGCCGCCGCCGTGATGTTCTGTTCCCGCGCAACCGCCAAAAAATATTCCAATAATCGCAGTTCCATCAAAATCTCCTCCCAGCCCAGTATAGGGAAATTTTGCATCCGTGTCAATGCGGCAAACTGCACCTCCGTCCACTTGGGATAAAAAAGGGCGCAGAGGATGGATTTGCCGGCTCTTTTGTGTTAGAATGATGGTAAGCAATCACAAGCTACCATCGTGTTTGGGAGGTGAACGGTCATCTATACCTATCAGAGTTTAGCAAAGATACCCAATGCCGAGATTGCAGCCTGTCTCAATCTGGCATTTTCCGACTATGCACTGCCGCTGCAGCTGACCGAGGAGCAGCTCGGCGCCGTTTTTGCAGCCAGCGCAATGGACAAGCAGCTTTCGTTCGGCGCATTCTCCGGTGACAGGCTGGTCGGATTCATCCTCAATTCCTGCAGCATCTATCAGGGAGCAAGGGCAGTTTTTGACGTCGGCACAGGAGTGATTCCCGAACATCGGGGAAACAAAGTGTTTACCAATCTGTTTGGGTTTGCACAGCAGCAGCTGCAGGAACAGGGAATCAAACGATACTATCTGGAGGTTTTGCAGCAAAATGACAGGGCAATTCATGCCTATCAAAAGCAGGGATTTTCGACCGAGCGGGAGTTTTGCGTTTTAAATCTGACTGCAAATCTGCCGCAGGACCCAGCTTTGCAGGTTTCCTGTGTGGATTTGGCAGCGTTTGATGCTCACCGGTTTGACGATTGTACCCGCGTTCCGCCGTCGTATGAACATTCAGACAACCTCCTCAGGCTGCACCCTGAGTTGTATTCGGTGGCATATCGACAACAGGAGCAGAAGCTCACCGCCTTCTGTGTTTTTTCAAAGCAGGACGGCCGCCTGATACAGCTGGGCTATACAACAATCGACGAGCTAAGACAGGTTGTCCGCTGGCTGATGTCGCGATACAGCCGGATTGTCATCAAAAACATCGACAAGCGCTGTGCGGAGGTGCTGGCGATGCTGCATTCGCTGGGAGCCGTTGAGGTAGCTAAGCAGTATGAGATGGTCAAGGAGCTGCGTGCGGAAAAGAAAGAATAACCGCATAAATGAAAACTGACCGCAGCAAAGAGAAAGCGGCAGCAAAACCTCAAACGGTTTTGCTGCCGCCATTTTTATTCTATGGTGAGAGATGCAGGTTCTTCTTTTAATTTGTGATGGAGGAATCTCCAGAACAGCAGCGTCAGCAGCGTACCTTTGCAGACGCTGGACAGCGAGATGCTCCACCAGATGCCGTCCAGTCCCAGGCTGGTCGCGGAAAGAATCAGCGCCGCCGGAATGCGCGCAGCGGTGAGGGTGATTCCCACCACCGATGGCGGCAGTGTTCTGCCAAAGCCGCAGTAGGCGCCGTTGTTGACACCTTCCCAGCACATGAACATCTGGGAGAATCCCAGGATGGTCAGGTAGCTGACTCCCATCGGGATGACGTCCGGCTCGCTGATGAACAGCTGGAACAGCCATCCGCCGCAGAAGATCAGCAGCAGCGTGCAGAAGATTCCCCAAACGGTCATCGCAATCATCGCAGCGCGGTAACCTTTGCCGGCGCGCTGCAAATTTTTGGCGCCGTAGTTTTGTGCAATAAAGCTGTTGATCGCCACCGAGAAGCCGTCCGAGATCATCCACGCGACCGATTCAATCTGGGAGCCGACCTTCTGTACAGCGACGGCGGCATCTCCAAAGCTTGCAACCTGTCGGGCGATCACCATCGAGATCAGCGGGAACAGACAGCTTTGCAGCGCGGAGGGAAGTCCCAGCTGGACAATCTCCAGACAGTGCTGCTTGCTCATCCTGCCAAACAGGTGGACATGGCAGAACAGATGGTCGTCCTGCCGGATGTACATCAAAAACAGGATGGATACCAGCCACTGTGCCAGCGTGGTCGCCCAGGCAGCGCCGGCCGCCTTCATCGCAGGAATCGGTCCCAGACCAAAGATGAGCAGCGGGTCGAACACGATGTTAAACACCAGACCGATGGTCATAAAATAAAATGGAGTTTTGCTGTTGCCGGTGGTGGTGATGAGCGCGGTGAACATCTGATTGAGGAAGCTTGCGAGGATACCGAGGCTGACGATCATCAGATACTGAACCGCCGATTCCACGACCGCAGGATCATTGAGGTGAAAAAAGCCGATGAGCGAACGGCAGCCAACCAGCATCACGACGGTGTATGCCACAGAAAGCAGCGTTCCCAGCTGAATGGCGTTCTGGGCGTACTTTCCAGCCTCGACCACCTGATCGGCGCCCAGCTTTTGCGCGGTATGAACCTGTCCGCCCATGCGGGAAAGCACCGTAAAGCCGGTGGACAGCCACATAAACATGCCGGCGGTTCCTACTGCCGCCACAGCGCCGGAGCCCAGCTTGCCGATCCACACCATATCGACCAGATTGTACGCCATCTGAATCAGCGCAGTTCCCATGATCGGCAGCGCCAGCTGAACCAGCGTTGTCATAATATTTCCTTGCAGTAAATCAACTCGTTTTGCCATCAAACTCTACCCCTTTCAGAACGCAATTTCGTTTGCACCCCAGTATAGCATATTTTGGAATTTCCCACAAGTGGGTTTTTCGCAGGGAAGTCCCTGCAAAGGCCCGCACACAGACTTTCTGCAAATTCACACTTTAAGTGGTGCGGGCATGAGAAGGAAACAAAGTTTCCTTCTCCGAACATTCTTCTAAACCTTTGTGGGCCTACGCGGCCCACACCCGCGGAAACTTTCTTGTGTGAAGAAAGTTTCACAAAGAGCACACAAGGAACC
>NZ_CALXIN010000146.1 GCF_944388365.1 uncultured Negativibacillus sp.
GGTGACATTCATCTGGGCACTGCACTCAACAAGGTGCTCAAGGACTTCATCATCCGCCAGAAAAATATGAGCGGCTACAAGGCTCCGTATGTTCCAGGCTGGGATACCCACGGTCTGCCAATCGAGCTGAAGGCCAGAAAAAAAGCAGGCGTCACCAGCGACATCAGCCCTGTTGAACTCAGAAAAATCTGTAAAGAATTTGCACTGCACTATCTCGACACCCAGAGAACCCAGTTTAAACGTCTGGGCGTACTGGGCGAGTGGGAAAACCCATATATGACCCTCAAACCGGAATTTGAGGCAAAACAGATCGAAATCTTTGGCAACATGGCGCTCAAGGGTTACATCTACAAAGGTCTGAAACCGGTTTACTGGTGTCCGGACTGCAATACTGCGCTGGCAGAGGCTGAAATTGAGTACGAAGAGGACCCATGCTTCTCCATCTATGTAAAATTTGCAGTGAAGGATGACAAGGGCAAGCTGGAAAAACTGGGCGTTGATCCTGCAAAGACCTTCTTTGTTATCTGGACCACCACAACCTGGACTCTGCCTGGCAACATGGCAATCTGTCTGGGCCCTGACTATGAATACTGCGCTGTCAAAGCAAACGGCGAATATTATATCATGGCAAAAGAGCTTGCTCCTGCTGCTATGGAAGCTGCCGGCATCTCTGATTATGAGCTGATCGGCTCGATCACCGGCAAAGAGCTGGAGTACATTGTCTGCCAGCACCCATTCCTCGACCGTGAGTCTCTGGTTATCGTCGGCGACCACGTCACACTGGATTCCGGTACCGGATGCGTACATACCGCTCCTGGACACGGTGTGGAGGACTTTGAGGTCTGCGTCAACCATTATCCTGAAATCTCCATCGTCGTTCCTGTCGACAATGAAGGCCGCTTGACCAAAGAGGCTGGCGAGTTTGCAGGACTCAAGACCGACGATGCAAACAAAGCGATTGCAAAGAAGCTGGAAGAAACCGGCAATATGTTTGCAGTTCAGAAGATCGTCCATCAGTATCCACACTGCTGGAGATGTAAACATCCAATCATCTACCGTGCAACCGAACAGTGGTTCTGCTCGGTGGAGGACTTCAAAGCGGACGCTGTCAAGGCAATCGAGGGCATTAAGTGGATTCCATCCTGGGGCGAAGGCCGCATCAAGAACATGGTTACCGACCGTTCTGACTGGTGTATCTCCCGTCAGAGACTGTGGGGCGTTCCAATCCCGATCTTCTACTGCGAGAACTGCGGTGAGTTCCACATCGACGAGGCTTCGATCAAAGCTGTTTCCGACCTGTTCCGCAAGGAAGGTTCCGACGCATGGTGGACCCATGAGGCAAACGAGATCCTGCCGGCCGGCACCAAATGTAAGAAGTGCGGCTGTGAAAAATTCAGAAAAGAAACCGACATCATGGATGTATGGTTTGACTCCGGTTCCTCTCATGCAGCAGTGCTGATGGAGAGAGACAACCTCCAGTGGCCGGCTGACCTCTATCTGGAGGGTGCTGACCAGTACAGAGGCTGGTTCCAGTCCTCCCTGCTTACCTCGGTTGCATGGAAGGGCGTTGCTCCTTACAAGGCAGTCTGCACCCACGGCTGGGTTGTTGACGCACAGGGCAAGACCATGCACAAATCGCTGGGCAACGGCATCGCACCGGAGGAGATCACCGAGAAATTCGGTGCTGATATCCTGCGTCTGTGGGTTGCTTCCTCCGATTATCATGCAGATATCCGCGTTTCCAACGACATCCTCAAACAGCTGTCCGAGGTATACCGCAAGATCAGAAATACTGCCCGCTATATCCTGGGCAACCTCTATGACTTTAACCCAGACACCGATTCGGTTTCGGACGATCAGCTGGAAGAACTGGATCGCTGGGCACTGGCAAGAATGGACGAGATTGCAAAGGAATGCAACGAGGCTTATGATGAGTTTGAGTTCCATCAGGTTTACTATGCAATCCGCAACTTCTGCAGCATCGACCTGTCCAACTTCTATCTGGATATCATCAAGGACAGATTGTACGTTGAAAAGGCAGATTCCGTTTCCAGACGTGCCGCACAGACCGCGATCTACCGCATCCTGCGCGATATGACACTGGTATTTGCGCCGATCCTTGCCTTCACCTGCGAGGAGATCTGGGCAAACCTGCCAAAATCCAAGGATCATAACCCAGACGCCTGCGTCTTTAACGAGATGCCAAAGGGCAGCAAGGGCGATGAGACCGCAGAATTCATGGCAAAATGGGATCGCATCCGCGCTGTCCGCGACGACGTCAACAAGGCGCTGGAGAATGCAAGAAACCAGAAGATCATCGGCAAATCGCTGGAAGCTAAACTGACTCTGAAGGCAGACGGCGAGCTGTATGACTTCCTCAAGGCAAACGAAGCTGTTCTTGAGCCAGTCTTTATCGTCAGCAAGGTAGTTCTGGAACAGGGTGCTGTTGCAGAAGCGACCGGCGAGATGGAAGGACTCCAGGTTACCGTTTCTAAAGCGGAAGGCCACAAGTGCGAACGCTGCTGGGCTTACAGCGACACCGTCGGTCAGGACCCGAACCATCCTGATCTGTGCGCACGCTGTGCAGCAATTCTTGGCTAAATCAAATACTGCGGTGCAGGAAAACAGGCCTTCCTGCACCGCTTTTGTGTGCTTATACAGAAAGATGAAGAAGGTCCCCCAAACAGGGGCAAAAGGAGGAGCCAATGTTAAATTATCTGTGGCTGATCATCGCGGCGGCGCTGGTCGGAGTGGATCAGCTGATTAAATTCTGGGCAGAAAATACATTGCAGCAGGTCGGCAGCATTCCGGTGATCGAGAACATTTTTCACCTGACCTATGTGCAGAATTTTGGCGCAGCGTTCAGCTCCATGCAGAATCAGCGCCTGCTGTTGGTGGGTCTGACCTCGGTGATGCTGGTGGTTATCCTGGTGCTGCTGGTGATGCGAAGGATTCGTTCCCCCTGGTTGGTCGCTTCGTTCAGTCTGATTCTGGCCGGAGGACTGGGCAACCTCATCGACCGCATCTTCCGACAGGGAGGCTATGTGGTCGACCTGTTCGACTTCTGCCTGATCCATTTTCCGGTGTTTAACTTTGCAGATGTCTGTGTCTGCTGCGGCACCGGTCTGCTGATCCTCTATCTGCTGTTTATCGAGCGAAACGAGCATCAGAAATTTGCTATTTCTCAGGAGGTCAAACGCCATGAGTAACCGCCTTTGTCTGGTGGTGGAGCCGCAGCAGGACGGACAGCGCCTGGACAAGTTTTTGCAGGAAAACATCGACGGCATGAGCCGCAGTCAGGCACAGAAGTGGATTTCACAGGGAACAGTGACGCTGGAAAACAAGCCTGCCGGAAAGAACGACAAGCTCCGTGCGGGAATGCAGGTGTTTGTCCAGCTGCCCGACGGCGTGGAGATCGACGGCGAAGGTGAGATCGACTGGGAGGAAGTGCTGCATCCCGTTGTGCCGCCGCAGCCGGAGAATATTCCGCTGCAAATCGTCTATGAGGACGAACATCTGTTGGTGGTCGACAAGCCAAAGCACATGGTCGTCCATCCAGGCGCCGGAAACGACAGTGGAACCTTAGTCAATGCGCTGCTGTTTCACTGCAAGGGAAAGCTGGCAGCCTGCAACGGCATCGAACGGCAGGGT
>NZ_CALXIN010000147.1 GCF_944388365.1 uncultured Negativibacillus sp.
ACAACATGTCCTGGGTCAAAGTCGACCGGAACGCCCCAGCTGAAGGAGGTGCGGGAGACGCACAGATCCTCCAGACCTGGTTTGATGAAGTTGTTGATCATCTCGTTAACGCGGCTGCGCGGCTCGAGGAAGTCGGTGTTTTCCAGCAGGTCGCGGATGCGGTCAGCGTATTTGGAAAGACGGAAGAAGTATGCTTCCTCCTCAGCGTCGACAACAGGACGTCCGCAGTCCGGACATTTGCCGTCCACCAGCTGGGTCTCGGTCCAGAAGGATTCGCAGGGCTTGCAGTATTTGCCGACATATTTGCCCTTGTAGATGTCGCCTTTTTCGTACAGCTTTTTGAAGATTTTCTGTACCGAATGTTCATGGTAGTCGTCGGTGGTGCGGATGAAGCGGTCGTTGGAAATGTTCATCAGTTTCCACAGATCCAGTACGCCGCGTTCGCCCTCGACGATGTTGTCAACAAACTGTTTTGGAGTGACGCCGACTTCCTTTGCCTTGTCCTCGATCTTCTGACCGTGTTCATCGGTACCGGTCAGGAACAGAACATCATAGCCCTGCAAACGTTTGTAGCGGGCCATGGTGTCGGTGGCAACGGTGCAGTAGGTGTGGCCGATGTGCAGCTTATCCGATGGATAATAGATCGGCGTGGTGATATAAAATGTTTTTTTGTCATTGGTTTCCATGTATTTTGGTCCTCCTGTCTATCCATACCGCAATGGCAGAGTCAAAGATAAAGATATACGGTCAAATTATAGCATTCTTTTGAGGTAAACTCAATGCTTTGTATTTAATTCGTGAAAGCTTCTGCAATGTTTGGCATGCGCAGCAGAAAAGGACGAGCATTAAGGCAAGCAGGATGGAGGTTAAGGCAGAAAATGTTTTTTTCACAGAGATACCTCCTCAATTATAAATGACAGAATTCTGTAACAAGTCAGCTCAGCCGCTGGGTGCCAAGCTGGATTTCATAGACACTGGCAACATCGGTCATGGCCTTTTGAAGTTGTGAGTCATAGATCCACACAAGCACCTCATCTTCTGGCTGCAAATCGGCAAGGGAAATGTGGGTGACATCGCCGCTTCCGTAGGTTACATAGATGATCCGGTCTTCTTTTTCGGCTTCGGAGCAGTCGAAGGTACACTCTTCCAAGAGCATCTGACCGCTCCTGTCCAGATTGCGGACACGGATGGTCTTGTCCTCCGCATTGACTTCCAGCAGTTCGGCGTTGAGTCCTGCGTGCAGCACGTCCTCCTCTTTGCATCCGCAGCAAAAAAGAGCGAGCATTAAGGAAAGCAGGAAAGATGTTGTGATGCGCAGATAGGTTTTCATAGAACTTCCTCCTTATCGAACAGAATAGCTGCTATCTCCATAGGCTTTGGCAGACGCTTGGTGAGATTCCCGTTTTTATGATTTTATCATATCTGCGGGAACAAAAACAGCCGCAGGCACACAATTTTTACAAACTGCATAGAATATACAGAACGGCTTTGACCGAAAAGCTGAAAGGAGCGATTGCAAATGAACCTGAAAAATTATAACATCACCGTGGGAGAGGTGCTGCAAAATCCACAGGCACGGGCACTGCTGCAAAGGGAACTGCCGATGATTATGCGCCACCCGATGCTTCCGATGGCAAATGCCATCCCGCTGCGGGACATCATCAACAATGCCGGCGGCTATGTGTCCCAGAAGAAGATCCAGTCGATTTTACAGCAGCTGGAACGGCTGTAATGACACAAACAAAAGCGAAAAACAGAAAATAAACAAGGAAATGGTCGAAAACACTTTTAAATTTGCACAGAATAGTGTAAAATAAAAGAAAACCGTTGTAATGAGGTGGAACGCAATGCCCTTTAATGCTTTTGTGGGAGGAGTTCAGCCAGGCGGACTGACCAACGAACTGGAGGTCAAAATCCTGATCTGCTACCTTCTGGACAATATGGAACAGCCGTTGAGCTTTGACCAGCTCAACGAGATTTTGCAGAGCACCGGACTGGTCAACTATTTTGAGTTTGCCGAGGCGCTCAGCGATCTTCTCAAAAGCGGACATCTGCGCCAGGAACAGGACAACGAGGGTCAGGAGGTCTATGCAATCACCGAGGTCGGCTCGGTGATGTCCCAGACGCTCAAAAAGACGCTTCCGCTGAGCGTGCGGGAAAAGACCATCGAGACAGCCCGCCACCTTGCCGAGGTACATAAATGCATGGACGAGGTGGAGATTCACTACCAGCCTGCGCCCGACGGCTATATCCTTCAGATGGTGATGAAGGACATCGGTTCGGACCTGCTGGATATGAAGGTGTTTTTGCCCACCGAGGAGGAGTGCATCCAGGTCAAGGAGCGCATCGAAAATGATCCCGCCACCCTTTATGCCAATATTTTAGCCCTTTTGATTCAGGGATAATACAACAAGATTCTGTGCTGACAGGCAGTTTTTGGACTGCCTGTCATTTTTTATTTTCCAGACTCATATATTTCTAGCAATCGGACGCAATCCCAAAAAAGAAAGGATGGTTTTGGAAAATGACACAGTATCCCGGGCTGAGCCAGAGGGAAGCCGAAAAAAACCGACTGGAGTACGGGGACAACCTTCTGGAAAGCAAAGGACATATCAACCCCATTAAAATTTTCTTTTCCCAGTTTCAGGACCTGATGACGCTGATTTTGCTGTGTTCGACCGGCATCTCGGTGCTGATGGGAGAAAAGATGGAGGCGATCACCATCGTCGCCATCGTGCTGCTCAATGCGATCCTGGGCTTTTTTCAGGAGTACCGCACCGAGCGCTCGCTGGAAAAATTAAACGCACTGGCAGCGCCCACCGCGACGGTCATCCGCGACGGCCAGAGCAAGACGATCCCTGCCAGAGAGGTGACGCTGGGCGATCTGGTGCTGCTCAAAGCAGGCGACCGTGTACCGGCCGACTGCCGCATCCTGGAAAACAACGAGCTGATGTTCGACGAATCGCTGTTGACCGGTGAGTCGGTGCCGGTGGAAAAAGGAGTGACCGACTGGCGCACCGATGACACCGGCGAACACGTCTGCGCCTATATGGGCACCATCGTCAGCCGCGGACACGGGCGGGCAATGGTACATGCTATCGGCGAGGACACCCGCATGGGAGAAATTGCGGTGATGCTCGATTCCATCGACCAGGATCAGACTCCTTTGCAGCAAAAGCTGGACCAGCTAGGAAGAATGATCGCCGTGGGCTGTCTGCTCATCTGTGCAGTGGTTGCAGGCGTCGGTATCCTGCGCGGCGAGCCGGTGCTGGATATGCTGATTACCGGCATCTCTTTGGCAGTAGCGGCAATTCCCGAGGGCCTGCCCGCCATCGTCACCATCGCGCTGGCGCTGTCGGTCAACCGTATGGTCAAAAAGAATGCGGTCATCCGCCGGCTGCACGCGGTGGAGACGCTCGGCTGTGCCAATGTCATCTGTTCGGATAAGACCGGCACGCTCACCGAAAACCGCATGACCGTCAAGAAGCTGTACTGTGTGGGAAAAACATTTGATGTCACCGGCAACGGACTGGAAAACGGAAAGATCGAGCAGAACGGTCGTGCGGTCAGCATGGACCAGGATGTGCAGCGTGCGATGGAGATTGCAGCGGTGTGCAACAATGCGCGCATCGAGCGTCCGACCCACC
>NZ_CALXIN010000148.1 GCF_944388365.1 uncultured Negativibacillus sp.
GGTGGTTGCCTGTGCGTAGGATTTGCCCGAGTAGCAGATGACAACCAGGGTGTCATCCAGGTCGCGGGTGGCTACCTGCATGGTCGAAACGCCTGCGTTAAAGTCGCCGCTCTTGGCTGCGTCCATGTCTGCGCCGACGGCACCTGGGATGTGCGAGGTGTTATAGTCCTCGGCTTTGCGGACGTCCAGGAAGGTATAGCCTTCCTCGCCCAGATGGGTGGATGCGTCCTCGACGCTCATGTACTGCATCTCTACATCCGATTCCGGTGCGGTGATCTCGGCGGATACCTCTACATTTTCCGGCTGTGCCTCGGTCCATGCCTTAAAGCCGCCCTCGAGGGTGTATACCTTGGACATGTCGTAGCCCAGTGCAGACAGCACGTTGGTGGTTGCCTGTGCATAGGATTTACCAGTGTAGCAGATGACAACCAGATTGTTGTCTACGTCCTTGGTTGCCTCCTGCATGGTAGCTACGCCGGCGTCGAAGTCGCCGTTTTTGGCAGCGTCCATGTCTGCGCCGACGGCGCCTGGAACATGCGAGGTGTTATAGTCCTCGGCTTTGCGGACGTCCAGGAAGGTGTAGTCGTCGCTGTCCAGCACCTTGGTGGCATCCTCAACGCTGATGTACTGCATCTCGACGTCTTTTTCCGGTGCGGTGATTTCGGCGGAAGCTGTCTCTTCTGCTGCTTCCTCGGTGCTTTCTTCGGATGCAGCTTCGGTGGTCTCCTCTGTGGTGGTCGAGGTGGTTTCTGTCTCTTTCTGCGATGTGCAGCCAGCCATCATGCTGGCAACCATCATTGCGCAAAGAAGCATTGCCAATACTTTTTTCATTGTTATCTACCTCCAGATATTTATTGATTGCAGAAGGCAAAGGTTTTGCCCTGCAATATTATCATGTCTATCTCTTATCGGTGCGGCGGCGGGAAAATACCACCGCCGTCAGCACCACAAGGATTGCTGTCAGGCGCAGAACAAGCTGCACCTTTGCCGGCAGCGCGGTCTGATAGGGCGAGCAAAACAGTCCAAAACTGAGCGCGCCGGCAAGCTCTGCCGCGGCAGTTGCTGCAAGCCAGCGCCGCAAGCTCAGTCCACTGCCGCCGAGCAGATAGCCCGCAACGCCGCCCATTCCAGGCAGCCACAGCACAAGGGCGATGCACAAAACGCCGCCCCAGCGCTCTATCCGGCGCTGGACAGAGAGCGACAGCCAGCTTTTGACCGGCGGAGCGATCAGCCAGCGGGAGAGCGCAAAGCAGCACGCCGCCGCCAGCAGGTGGCTTGTCCAGGAAAGCAGGATGCCGACAGCTTTGCCGTACACCATGGTGTCGGCGATGGTGACAAGCGGCGGCAGCCACGGCAGGACGGCTGTGCGAAACAGTGCAAGCCAGAAGGCGGTCCAGATGCCGCCGGAGCGCAGCGCACCGGCGAGCGTCTGCGGGCTTTTCTGTGTAAAGAGCATGACCTGTCCCAGAAAGGCTGCCCGCAGGCTGTCCGATAGGCAGACCGCCGCGGCGATCAGCAGCAGCGCCAGCCAGACGATCAGGCGCGCCCTACCTTTGATATCCTCAGAGCGTCGCATCAGGAATTATTCCACTTCCTGAACAGCGCACCAACGATAGTAGGATTCGTCGTAGTTGAGGCTGTTTTCGAAGCCGCACATCTCCAGCACCATCTGCATGTAAGCCGAACGGATGCCGGCGGTGCAGTAGGTGACGATGGTGTCGTCGGTGGTAAGACCTGCTTCTTCAAACATGGCGGTGATTTCCTCGTTGGATTTGAGGACGTTGTCGTCGTTAAACAGGTCGGTGAAGCGGATATGGATGGCGCCTGGCAGGTGGCCGCCGGCTTTTTCGCCGTAGAGCACTTCGCCGTTATATTCTTCGTCGGCGCGGACGTCAACTACCTTGACGGTGTCATAGGTTTCTACCAGGGCATCGGTGTTGATGACGTGGGTTTCGTCGAGGGCAGATACGGTGACTTCGGCAGGAGTGAACTCCTCTGCGCCCTTCTGGGTTGGAACGCCGGCTGCTTCCAGCGCGGAGAAGCCGCGGTCAGCGATCTTGACATTCTCAAAGCCGACAGCGATCAGCTCCCAGGCGATACGTCCATCGTCGCCCCAGCCGTCTTTGCCGTCCGAGAACAGGATGACTTCCTTGTCCGGTGTGATGCCCATCGAGCTGAGCGCTTCGCTGAGCTGGTCGAGCGGCAGGATGGTTCCCCACATCTCGTCGCCGGATTCACCCTCTGCACAGCGGGCTAACGGCTGCCATGCGGTTGCGATGGCGCCCTGCACGGTGCCTTTTTTGGCTGCGTCTGCGCCGCGGGCATCAATAAAGATGACGTCCTCGCTGCCGATGCGCTCCTTGATGTACTCAGGGTCAGCGATGTACTTGCCGGTGAAGGCTGCTTCCTCGGTTTCAGCCTCGGTTTCGGTTTCGGCCTCGGTGGTGGTTTCCTCGGTCTGTTCGGTGGTGGTCTGCTCGGTGGTGGTCTGGGTCTGGCCACAGCCGGTCATCATGCCGGCGAGCATCATTGCACAGAGCAGCAGAGCAAGAATCTTTTTCATGAGAAATACATTCCTTTCTTTTTTGGTCCGTCGATGCGGACCTGTTTATTATTAGCGGAATTTTCCGCCGGTCAACTTTTTATTCCTGCGGGTAAAGCTGAAGCTGATGCGGGTCGATCTCGATGCCGCACCTGCTTCCCACGGCAGGCGGATGCTGTGACTGCACCAGCAGCGTTTCTCCGTCCAACCGCAGATCGACAAGGCTCCATTCACCCTGATAGCGCACCCGCGCGACCTCCCAGCTGCCCTGTTCGAGCAGGCGAAGCATCCCTGGCAGGATGCGCGCAGTATAGCGTCCGTCGCTGCAATCGGGAGCGGCGGCGGTCAGCGCCGGATGGTAAAACACTCCGTCCCTGACCTCTCCGCCAAGGTAGCCGCAGCCGCCGAAGTAGTCCGACGCCTGACCGGTGGCCGGAGCGTGCCAACTGTCCTGCCGGGTCTCCACCTCCACCACTCGTCCGTCCATCATCAGTGCGATGCGGTCGGACATCGAAAGCGCTTCGTTTTTGTCGTGGGTGACCATCACGATGGTGATGTCCGACTGCCGGTGCAGCTCCATCACAAAGCCGCGCATCTCCTCGCGCAGCTTCTCGTCCAGACTGGAAAACGGCTCGTCGAGCAGCAACAGCCGCGGCTGGGCAGCCAGCGCTCTTGCCAGTGCCACCCGCTGCATCTGTCCGCCGGACAGCTGACTGACTCTGCGCTTTTCCATCCCTGGCAGGCGCACAATTTCCAGCAGCCGGCGCACCCGCTGATCCCGCTGAGGACGGGGCATCCGCTGCAATTTGAGCGAAAATTCGATATTGCCTGCGACGCTGAGGTTATCAAACAGCCGCAGGTCCTGAAATACGATGACGGCGCCGCGCTTTTCGGTGGGAAGTCCCAGCACCGACCTTTCGTCGATGCAGATATCTCCCGCCTGCGCTTCCAGCAGTCCCGCCACCGTCTTGAGCAGCGTGCTTTTTCCGCAGCCGGACGGTCCCAGCAGGGAGAGAAGCTCCCCTTGATGAACGCTCAGGTCGATGCCGTGCAGAATCTCCAGCCCGTGCA
>NZ_CALXIN010000149.1 GCF_944388365.1 uncultured Negativibacillus sp.
CAAAATGTTTTCTCAGGCCGATTCACAACGGCCGGACGAAAATCATCAGGAACTGTGAGGAATCAGGTTGAAACAGACGTATGTAAACTTAAGACCCCTTTTTTACCGCTGCTATCGGGTGGCAGCCGCCTTGTTTTCTCTTTTTGTATTATGCGGGATGTGTACCGCCGCATACTTTGCGTCGGTACTTCCCGACCGTTACTATCTGGCAAAGGGAGAACAATTTTCCATCGGCGACAGCCAGCTGATTCAGTGCGGCGGCAGTGGAAAAAATTATCCGCTGTCGGTCTATTCGGCGGCGGGCAATACCTTTCAGATGCAGCTGAGTCTGCTGGGCATTATTGACATCAAGGACGTCAGCGTGCAGGTGGTGGACCGTCGGGTCGTCGCCCTTTGCGGAACTCCGTTTGGTATCAAGATGGTCACCGACGGCGTCATGGTGGTCGGCACCGGCGCTGTCACCGACCAGAACAGCCAGTCGGTGCAGCCTGCCAAGGAAGCAGGCGTGCAGGAAGGCGACGTGATCCTGTCGCTGGACGGAGAAAAAATCTCCTCCAAACGGCAGCTGACCGAGATTGTCAGCGCATGCAGCGGCAATCCTGTTTCGATGACGGTGCGCCGCGGCGATCAGCTGACCGAGATCACCATTGAACCGGTCAAGTCGCCGCTGGACAACAGCTATCACCTGGGATTATGGGTGCGGGACAGCTCGGCGGGTATCGGCACGATGACCTATTACGATCCGGCAAACGGCTGTTTTGCCGGTCTGGGCCACGCCATCTGTGACGTGGACACCGGTCAGCTGATGCCGTTGTCCCAGGGTGAAATCGTGGAGGCGTCGATCATCGGCGTCAAAGCGGGCACTGCGGGCAATCCAGGGCAGCTGCAAGGCGCCTTTGCAGGCGATCAGGCGCTGGGAACCCTTTGCGCCAACAGTTATAACGGCGTTTACGGTGTTTACTCCACCCAGCCGACCTATTCGCAGACCATTCCGATGGCGCAGAGCCAGGAAATTACCGAAGGACCGGTGAAGATTCTGACCACCATCGACGGCGAAAAGCCGCAGCTGTTTGACGCCTGCATCGAGAAAGTGACGCTGTCGCAGGACGAACCGACCAAGAACATGGTCATCCGCATTACCGACCCTGTGCTGCTGGAAACCACCGGCGGCATCGTACAGGGCATGAGCGGCAGCCCGATCATCCAGAACGGGATGCTGGTCGGAGCGGTGACCCATGTTTTTGTCAACGATCCGACCCGCGGCTACGGCATCTTTGCCGAGAACATGGACGGCACGCTGCTGACCATCGCTGCACAGACGGGTCAAAAGGCAGCATAATAGACAAAGACCTCCTTCCTTTCGGAAGGAGGTCTTTGTAATTATTTTCTTCATACTTTTTCGGGAAATCTTTCTTTTAGTTCAAGCACAGATTCTATTCTCCTACCTTTGTATTATCATGGAACTTTTTCCAGCAATAGGTAATCAATTCTGTTACCAGCGCTTGATTTTCCATTAGATACGGTCTTTTAAGTTTGTTCCTATCGAAATAGTAATCCGTAAAATCTTCAAGATTCATCTGCGGTCTGTTCTGCAACACCGCCATGATGCTGTGATAGATATTCTTTTCCCCTTGCTGGACCATATCTTTCACAAATTGTTTTGCCTCGGGGGAAACATCATTTAAATACGCATACTCATCTCTGACGTCAGACCCACTCTCATGCCGTTTGGGTTTTGACATTTTTTGATCATAGTTGGCTCTGATATACTTAGCTAAGACTTCAAAATCGGTCTTGATTTCCATTTTCTGTTCAAGGGAACAGCTTTTCCAAATACGATTGAGTGCAATCCACTCCGGAGTGGATTTTACTGCATCCTGCTCCAAACTCATAGGTTAACCTCCCATTTGAACAATCTTTAATACAGGTTCTCGTTGTATCTTTGCAGGAGAGCTACTGCGTAACTACTTCATGACTTCCTTTTGAACTTTGCCACCACCTGGTTTATCCAGAAATCAACGAGCAGGTCGCCAATGGTTGCCAGAGCATCCACAATCAAATCCATCATACCATACCCTCCTTTCCTGTTGATTTGCCGTTTTTTACTTGAGTAAATCATAACACAAACCTTTCAGAAATTCCATTCTAAACTGTAAATTGCTTTTCTCTATTCCAAAAATCTCCCTATTGCCTACTTCGGAAAGGCTATTTTCGCCTATTTTGACGGGGAGATGTTGGATATCTCTCTGATTGACGCTTGTCAGTTCTGGGAGTATACTAATATTAGAACAAGATAGTCAACTGAGAACGGAGGGATCGTTATGACGTGGAAAAAAGCGATGGCAATGGTTTGTGCTCTTGCGTGCCTGCTCGGGCTTTCTGCCTGCACGACCTTAGACACTTTGGAGAAAGAAAATTCGCAGCAGCAGGCGCAAACAGAGGCTGCTTCCGGCGAAGCTCGGGAGGAAAGCACCCAGCAGGGCGATTCTGTCACCGATTCCGAGAAAATTGTAATTGAGAGTGGATGGTCTCTGACCAACAATAAGATTACCGTTACCAGAGCCACCGCTAGAAGAATCACCATCGTCAACAAGAACTGGTTTCCATTCCTGACTATGGTCGGTCAAGCCACCAGCATACCAGTAAACATTACCTGGGTCATGTGTAGTTCTGCCATTGCTAGTACCATTGTTACCCTGATTTGCAGTAAGATATTTATTGGAATAACGAGCCAGTTTAATTTTGATGTAGCCGGAATCTGTGTCTTCGAAAGCAAGGTAAGAAGTAGAGGATGGTGCATAAACATGTGCATTTACATTGTTCTGACCAGAGGTGCTGCCAGTATACATATCAAGAGCAACACTTGGATTTGCTTTGCAAACGAAATATTTATTGCTTCCACTTTCTTTGTAAATCCACTGCTGGCCCATATCGCTAGAACTGGAAGTCCAAAGACAAACATTAGAGAGACTAGGTGCAGTACCGGCGCTGGCATAAACATTGAGAGAGCGTCCAGTATCAGCTCTACAGATAAAACGATAAGTAGCGTTGTTTTTAAAAGTCATAAAAATACCTTCTTTTGTTTTAAAATTCTGTAAGTAGCAAAAAGTTTCTTACTCCGCGGCTGTAATTGTTCTGTTTTGTCCTTACACTGTATAAAGAGTGTTTTAATCTTTAAAAATTAACCTACATCCCATTTTGAGAAGCTGATTTTTATTACATTTGGAATGGTACTAAAATTAGACTAGTATCTTTCTCTCGAAAGGAGGTCTTGACATGCTACGAAAGTCTCATCTTTTTAGAAAATCCCTCTGCCTCTTTTTGGTGCTGGCGCTGCTTTTGTCTGCGGGCTGCGGCAGTGACAGCGAAGGAGAAAGTGACATCACCGACACCTCAACCGAGGTTGAACCGATTGAGGACAAATTTGTCATGCTGCGGGAAGTGTACGAACTGCTCTCCGGTCCGTTGGGCGAGCCTTACCGCACGCCTGAATATTGGGGTGGAGAGGAAATTGACATGATGCGGGTTGGCGAGGAATATGACGATTATCACATTGCTCTGCGGAATGTGCAGAATGAGATGCACTAT
>NZ_CALXIN010000150.1 GCF_944388365.1 uncultured Negativibacillus sp.
TATTGGTCAGGAAGTGGGGATGGTGTTCGCGAATCCTGACAATTAGATTGTTGCGAGGGTTGTCGAGGAGGACGTTGCCTTCGGACTGGAAAACATCGGTGTCGAGCCGCGCGAGATGCGCCAGCGCGTCGATCGCGCGCTGATGGACGTCGGCATCTATGAGTATAAAAAGCACGCGCCGCACCGGCTGTCGGGTGGTCAGAAACAGAGGGTTGCCATCGCGGGCATCATCGCCATGCGTCCGCGCTGCATCGTGCTGGACGAGCCGACCGCGATGCTCGATCCGCGCGGCCGCCGCGAGGTCATGGACACCATCAAAAAGCTAAACCGCGAGTACGGCATCACCATCGTGCTCATCACCCACTATATGGACGAGGCCGCCCAGTGCGACCGCATCGTCGTCATGGATTCGGGCAAGGTCATCTTCGACGACACCCCGAAAAAGGTGTTCTCCCATGTGCGGGAGTTAAAGACGGTCGGACTGGATGTACCGCAGACCTCCGAGCTGATCTATGAATTTTTAAAGGAAGGCTACAATCTGCCAAAGGATGTGCTGACCGAGGACGAGTGTATCAAGGCGATCACCACTCTGTTCCGCCGCAAAGGCATACGGCCGGTCAAACCGGAGGAGAGCGCTTCGGAGCAAACGCTTCCTTCCGAAAACACACAGGAGAGCGTTTAAGGGAGCATCTCTTCCCTAAAACGCACAGCAGTAACAGCAGGAAAGGAGCGTAGCCTTCCGCTATTTTGGGCGGAAGGCAAAAACATCAATGGCAGTGATTCGGACAGAACATTTAAGTCATGTGTATTCGGAAGGGACGCCGTTTGTCAAGATGGCGATTCAGGACGTCAACCTTTCGATCGAGGAGGGCGAGCTGGTCGGCGTCATCGGCCACACCGGTTCGGGCAAATCCACCCTCATCCAGCATCTCAACGGTCTGCTCAAGCCTACCTCCGGCAAGATCTACATCGACGGAGAGGACATGTGGGCGGACAAATCCAAGCTGCGCGACATCCGCTTCAAGGTGGGACTGGTGTTCCAGTACCCGGAGTATCAGCTCTTTGAGGAGACGGTCTACCGCGACATCGCCTTTGGTCCGCGCAACATGGGACTGAGCGAGGAGGAGATCGACCGCCGCGTGCGTCAGGCAGCCGCCTTTGTCAACGTCACCGAGGAGATGATGCACAAATCTCCGTTCGAGCTTTCGGGCGGTCAGAAGCGCCGCGTTGCCATCGCCGGCGTGCTGGCGATGAATCCGAAGGTGCTCATCCTCGACGAGCCGACGGCAGGGCTGGACCCCAAAGGCCGCGACCGCATCCTCGGCCAGATTCAGGAGTACCAGCAAGACCAGCAGAACACCGTGCTCATCGTCTCCCACAGCATGGAGGACGTGGCAAAGTTTGCCAAAAAGGTGCTGGTGATGAACCAGTCCAAGGTATTCATGTACGACGATACCGAAAAGGTGTTTGCACATGCACAGGAGATCGAACAGATGGGACTTGCCGTCCCGCAGGTAACCCGCGTCTTTGCAAGACTTGCAGAGATGGGCTATCCGGTCGATCCGCACACCTATACCATCCAGGCGGCCAAACGGCAGATTCTCGACCTGTTTGACGCCCAGGAGCAAAAACAGAAAAAGGGAGGAATGTAAGGATGCTCAGAGACATTACCATCGGACAGTATTTCCCGGGACATTCCTTCATCCACAAGATGGACCCTCGCATGAAGATCATCGCTTCGGTGATGTACATCGTCATTTTGTTTGTTTCGTCCCATCCGCTCTCGCTTTTGCTGGGCGTGCTGATGGTGACAGGGATGTACATGATCTCCAGGATTTCGGCAAGAATGGTGATCAAGAGCCTCAAGCCGGTGGTGCCGATCATCATCTTCACCGCCGTGCTCAACCTGTTTTTCATGACCGGACCTTCCGAGCCGCTTATCTCGTTTGGATTTATCCACATCTATCCCGAAGGTGTTCGGATGGCAATTTTGATGGCGGTGCGCATCATGTGTCTGATTGCAGGCACCTCGCTTCTGACCTATACCACCTCTCCGATCGAGCTGACCGACGCCATTGAGGTGCTGATGGGTCCGCTCAAACGCCTCAAGGTGCCGGTGCATGAAATCGCCATGATGATGACCATTGCGCTGCGCTTTATCCCGACGCTCATCGAGGAGACCGACAAGATCATGAACGCACAGAAGGCCCGCGGCGCCGACATGGAAACCGGCAGCTTTACCCAGCGTGCAAAGGCGCTGATTCCAATTCTCATCCCGCTGTTTGTCTCCGCCTTCCGCCGCGCTGACGAACTGGCGCTGGCGATGGAGTGCCGGTGCTACCGCGGCAGCGTCGGCAGAACCCGCTTAAAGCAGCTGGAATACACCAAGCGCGACGCCATTGCGCTGGTGGTCATGCTGGCGTGTCTGGCAGCGGTCATTTTAGTGAATATTTACCTGTAAACCACCGCCTTTTTTGCAAAGGAGGATTCCCATGAAAAAATGCAGAATCACCGTCATGCGCATGGCGCGCTATGACGATCTGAGCGCCCTGTATGAAAACCCGATCGAGCACGCCTGCGACATGCAGCTGGGACAGGTCTTTGTCGCCAACGGCTGGCAGAAGCCGGAGGGCTTTTGTCAGAGCGCATGGGACACCCTCTCCCCTTTTGTGCTGGCGCTCAGCCACGGCGGCGAAAACTTTTACGACGGCTGGATGAAGAATCCGCGCTCTGCCATGCTCTCCTGCAACGACGGCTTTCGTCCGGTGAGCTTTCTGGTGGAGGCGCTGGATGAGGACGCAGATTAAGAGGTGAACAACATGTTTCAGGACAAGGTAGCGGTCGTCACCGGCGGCGCCAAAGGCATCGGCCGGACGATTGCAGAGGAATTTCGCAAGCAGGGCGCAAAGGTATGCGTCGTTGATCTGCTGCCCAACGACTATTACGTGGGCGATCTTGCCGACCAGGGAGTGCTGGAGGACTTTGCGCGCAAGGTAATCGACGATTATGGACGGGTGGATTATCTCATTAACAACGCGCTTCCGCTGATGAAGGGCATCGACGAGTGCAGCTATGAGCAGTTTAACTATGCGCTCAAGGTGGGCGTCGCTGCACCCTTCTATCTGAGCAAGCTGTTTTTGCCCTATTTTGCACAGGGCGCATCCATCGTGAACATCTCCTCCTCCCGCGACCGGATGAGCCAGCCGCAGACCGAAAGCTACACCGCTGCCAAGGGAGGCATCTCCGCGCTGACCCATGCGCTTGCCGTAAGTCTTGCCGGAAAGGTGCGGGTAAACTCCATCTCTCCTGGCTGGATCGACACCGACTTTACCGTTTACGACGGTCCCGACGCTGTGCAACAGCCTGCCGGACGGGTGGGCAATCCGCTGGACATCGCCAACATGGTGCTGTATCTTTGCTCGGACAAGGCGGGCTTTATCACCGGCGAAAACATCTGCATCGACGGCGGCATGACCCGCCAGATGATCTACCACAACGACTTTGGCTGGACGCTGTCGCCA
>NZ_CALXIN010000151.1 GCF_944388365.1 uncultured Negativibacillus sp.
ATCCACAGTCTTCTGAAGTCACGTTTTTTCTGTTTGCGGCCGATGTAAGCGTAGTTACCGGATTTGTAAACAGCCTGTTTAGCCATCTTAAAATGTCTGGATTTGCTGCCAAAATAACCTTTAGCAAGTTTCAGAACTTTTTTTCTTCTTTTGCGAGTCATCATCGCGCCCTTAACTCGAGCCATGTCTATATCCCTCCGTGTAGGTTAATGTTGTTTATTATGCGTATGGCAGCAGATGTTTGATAGCTGCTACGTTGGTCTTGTCAGCGTAAGTTGCTTTTCTCAGGCCTCTTTTACGTTTTGTTGTTTTGCGGCCGTTGTTGAGCAGGTGACGTTTGAAAGCATGAGCGCGTTTTACCTTGCCGTTTTTGGTCAATTTAAAACGTTTTTTTGCTCCGGTATGTGTTTTGAGCTTTGGCATTGTTGTTTCCTCCTTGTGTTTGCTTTTGCAGCTCTCCCTGTTTCGGGAAAGAAAATTTATTCCTTGTCCTCAGTTTTTGGTTCCTCGGCTGCCTTTGGTGCATCCTCTTTTGGTGCGGCTGCTTTTGCCGACTTGGTGGATGCAGGCTTAGCAGAGATGAACATGATCAGGCTGCGCCCTTCCATCTTTGGAAGCTTATCAATGACGCCGACATCCGCACAGGCATCTGCAAAGCGTTTGATGGTAGCGTTGCCAAGTTCCGGATGAGCCATTTCACGTCCGCGGAAGCGAATCGCAACCTTTACTCTGTCTCCGTGTTCCAAAAACCTTTTGGCTTGGTTTACCTTTGTTTCAAAATCGTGTGTATCAATCTTCAGAGAAAGTCTGATCTCTTTGATCTCCACCGTTTTCTGCTTTTTCTTTGCTTCTTTTTCGCGTTTGGCCTGTTCAAAGCGATATTTGCCGTAGTTCATGATCTTGCAAACCGGCGGAACCGCTTTTGGAGAAATGTTGACCAGATCCAGATTTTCCTTCTGCGCCAGCTGGAGAGCTTCTTTCGAGCTCATGATTCCCAACGGATTGCCGTCAGGACCAATGACGCGGATCTCCTTCTCTCTGATTTCTTCATTGATCGGCATTTCCTTTTTGCTAATGGTAAAGCACCTCCAAGCACCTCAAAAAATTAGAAAGCGCAGACGAAAATTCCGCCTGCGCTTAAAAAGGTCACAATGAAAAGCCGTCCGCCCTTCGGCGAACAATTCCAAAGTATTGACCTGGCTGCACGTTGGTGAGCCGGTGAGAACGGAATGTTGTTCTGCTTTGTTTTCGTTAGTTAGTTTACCACGATTTCCCCTTGCTGTCAACAGGCAAATCGTCCCTTTTTGCAATTTGTCTGTTTTAACAAGCCACTCCAAAGCTGCCGCCGCTGTTTTAGTCAACTTGCAGCGACTGACCCAGATACAGCGAATAAATCACCCTGCGCACCACCGGTTTGTGGGTGACCTGCTCGATGATTTTAGCGTACAGCGCAAGCTGGGTGTGGTAGCGCCGGTCAAGCTCGGCAAGGTCGGACACGCGGTCGGTCTTAAAATCGACCAGCACAAAGCCCTCTCCCTGTGCAAAGAGCAGGTCGGCAATGCCCTGTACGGTGACGCGGTGGCTGCCAATTTCGGGGATTACCTCCGAGAGGTCCTGCGCACCAAGCTGCGCCTGGAAGGCAAATTCGCGCGCGACAAAGCCGGAAGCGCTGATCTCGCGGTAAAGTGCAGAGTCATAATAGCGCACAATCGCCGCCCTGTCAAGGCTCTGTGCCTCTGCGTCGGTGAGGTATTCTTCCCTGACCAGCCGCGCGATCTCTCCTTCCAGGTCCCGCTGGGCAGCGGTGTGATCTGCGCAGCTGATAAAGCCGTGCATGGCGGTACCGCGCTGGGCAGGTGTCAGCTTGCCCGCCGCTTCCTTCTTTAAAAAGGAAGGTTCCCGCGAAAACGGCTGCTGGGTCTTTTCTCCATGCACCACCTGGGACACCGACAACTTGGTGACGATACTGCGCGCCGTCGGGTCGGGATAGGTGTCGGTGCAGAGCGACTGAATCTGTCTGAGCAGTGTTTCATCCGGCTGGGCGGTATGTTCGGCGGCAGCAGACGCCGTCTCCTTCTGTTCGGGAGCGGCTGCCACCACCGGCAGGATACGGCAGCTGGGAGAGAGGATAAGCTGTTCCGGCTGACAGCCGGCATCGCGGCACAGCGGCACAAAGTCAGGATGGTGGACAAAGCTCATCAGCAGCCAGTCGGCATAGCTTGTCGCAGTGCGTGCCACATACGGAGAGACTGCGCCGCGCTCGTCCAGATCGGTGACCGAAGCGGACAGCTTTTTCTCCGGTTCATTCTGCACACAGGTGATGATGAGCTTCTCCCGCGCACGGGTGAGTGCCACATACAGAATCCGCATCTCCTCGCTGAGACTTGAGCGGGTCAGTTCCAGCCGCAGCGCCTCCATCGGCACGGTCGCATACTGCTTGCGGGTGACAAAATCGCGCACACAGCAGGCAAATCCCAGCTGGGAGTGCAGCAGCATATTGCTGCGCAAGTCCTGCGTGTTAAACTTTTTGGCGGTATCGCACAGGAAAACCACCGGAAACTCCAGTCCCTTGGAGTGGTGGATACTCATGATGTGGACAGCATCGGCGCGGTCGCTGGTCGCACTGGCACAGGGCCAGTCCTCTCCGCGCTCGACCATCTTGTCAACAAAGCGCAGAAAATCTGCCAGACCCTTCTGCGGTCCCGCCTCATACTCCTGCGCATAGTCGATGAGCAGCCGCAGATTTGCCTTGCGGCCCTCGCCGTATTCCATCGCCAGCACCAGATCCCACAATCCGGTCCGCTCGATCATCTGCTGAATCAGCCGGTGCGCCGGACTGGACGCTGCGATGGCGCGCAGCTCGCCGAGCGAATCGACAAACCGCTTACACAGCGCCTGCCGGCTCACCTCCTGCGGAGAAAGGTTTTCACCCTGTGCAATCTCACGGCAGTTGAGGTAGAGATGCCGGCGGCGGTCGTGCAGGCGAATCACCGCCATATCGTCGGCGGTAAAGCCGTAGACCGGCGACATCATCGCGGCGGTGAGCTGGATGTCGATGAGCGGATTGTCCACCGCGCGCAGGATGGACAGCGCCGTCGAAATTTCCACCGTATCCAGAAAGCCGCCGCGCGCATCGGCAAACGATTCGATGCCGCGCCGCGCAAGCTCGCCGGAATACAGCTCCGCCTTATTCTTCATGGAACGCAGCAGGATACAGATGTCCTTCGGGCGCACCGGACGAAGCTGTCCGCCCTCGGTGACGGTGAAGCCCTGTTCGAGCATTCCCTTGATCTTCTCCGCTACATAGGAAGCCTCTGCCAAAGAATCGCTGTCCTCCTCGCTGTGGTTCTGAATCAGGTGCAGCTCAGTGGCAGCGTCCGGTTTCTCAGGATAGCTTGCAGCGGCGGTCAGCGCCTCGCTGGCGTCGTAGTCGATTTCGCCGACCTCCCTGCTCATCACCGACCCAAACAGAAAGTTGACGCTGTCGGTGA
>NZ_CALXIN010000152.1 GCF_944388365.1 uncultured Negativibacillus sp.
GCACAATATATGCACAAAAAGGGAAGCTGGAACGAGGAATAAATAAGCCTTTGCCAGCCCCCCGCCGCGAGCTCAAAGCCCAGAGCAACAAAAAAGCCTGGACGCGAATTGCGTCCAGACTCAGTCTGGTGCCGGTGGTGGGACTTGAACCCACACGGTATCGCTACCAACGGATTTTGAGTCCGTCGCGTCTGCCATTCCACCACACCGGCAAATTACTTGTACATTATACACCGGTTTGTACAAAAAATCAAGAGGGTTTGCAAACTTTTTTCCAGATTCTCCCGCTGCTGCGATCTGCCTTCTCTGAAAAGGACGGAGATAAAATCAAATAAAATTTTAAAAAGCGTGTGGAAAGTTGCCTTTTTGATAGCAACTTTCCTTTTGTTTTGCGGTATAGGTGAAGGGACAGAAACACCCGCTGTTTTTGGAATAATAGACAAGCCGCGGCTCTGCGATGAAAACCGGTCTGTGTTTCTGCAAGGAACTTTTTTGATAGGAGGAATTTTCTATGCCACGTCCGCAAAAGAAGGGACTCGACTATTTTCCACAGGATACAGACTTCCTGAACGACCGCCGTATCGTCAGCCTGATCGGCCGCTGGGGCGCTCAGGCCGTCACCTATTATCTCTACCTGCTCTGTGAAATCTTCCATGGAGAGGGATATTACCTCAAATTAGACAAAGATTTCGATAGCGTTGCAGCAGTTCGCCTGAAAATGAACCTCGAGGACTTGCAGCAGATCCGCGATTTCCTGCTCGACCGCGAGCTGTTCGATGCAGAGCTCTATCAGCAGCATCAGGTGCTCAGTTCGGCTTGGATACAGGAGCGCTATCAGCTGGCAGTCCGTGCCAGAGGTAATCGGCGCGCCATCCAGGTTGAGGAAGATTACTGGCTGCTTTCGTCTGAAGAGACAGAAGATTATATCCGTCTTTGTCCTGGAGAACATTTGTTACGAACATATCCCGCAAATAAAAAGAAAGAAAATCAAAGAAAAGAAAATCAAATCATCAAACAAAATACACAGGAAACCTGTGTTGTTGAGGAGGAGGAAGAGGAGAGAAAAACCTGTCCTGATTTGATGGAATGTTACCGGCAGAATATCGGCAAGGTGACGCCGGCAATCAAAAAGCAGCTTTATCGGTGTATTCGGGAGGGCACGCCGCCCGAACTTGTGCGCGCTGCCATCGAGCGAGGCGGCCTGAGCGGCGCGCACAGCTGGCGCTATGTGCAGACGGTGCTGGAGGATTGCAAACAGCGCGGCGTAAGCTCGCCGGATCAGCTCAAGCCTCGTTCTTGGACGCCGCCGTCCGCCGCTGAATCGAGCATCGACTACGACGCCATTCGAACCTACCTCGATACTGCCCAGGACCGCTGGAAAAATGAGCAAGCTTCTTTGCCGGCTTTTTCCGGTTCGACGCCGCTGACAGACTACGGTTTTTGTTCGCAATGATGCAAAAACATAGACTGCACAGCCCCACCATTCCCTTGAGCAGAATTAAAGAAGACAACGACCTTGTCCTATAAAGGAAATTTTCATAACTTTTGATTATACAAATCCATTATCAATAACTATTTGCGATTCTTAGGGAAAGGGAGTATACTAAGCTTAAACCAAGACGATCAGGAGGCAATCACCCTATGATTCGCAAACCCTGTGAACAGGCCATCATCCAAAACCTCAGAGATGCCGGCTGCGACGAGGGAACGGTGGAACAGTTTCTGCACAGCCAGCGCTGTCAGCAGCTGAAGCTGCTGGCGCTCCATCGCAAAAAGCTGCTCGACCGCGTCCACCTCGAACAGCGCCGCATCGACTGTCTGGACTATCTGGTCTGGCAGCTGCAAAAACAAACGGAGGAGGAATCATCTTATGAACATCATCGAACAGAAAACCTTTGACCAGGAACGTGCCCTCTATGGCTCCAAGGACCTGCTGGTCCGCGACTGTGCCTTCGATGGTCCTGCCGACGGCGAAAGCGCCCTCAAGGAATGCCGCAATATCCAGGTCGAAAACTGCTTTCTCAACCTGCGCTATCCGTTCTGGCACAACCATGGCCTGACCATCCGCGGCAGCGAGCTGACCGAGCTTTGCCGCGCCGCTCTGTGGTACTCCGAGGATCTGCATCTCGAGAACACCAAGTTCCACGGCATCAAAGCGCTGCGCGAGTGCAAACAGGTGCGACTGGATCACTGCGACATCCGTTCGCCCGAATTTGGCTGGTCGGTCAGCGACATCGAGATGAACGACTGCGACGCCGTCAGCGAATATTTCATGCTGCGCTGCGACCACATGCGCTTTCGCGACGTGCGCATGCAGGGCAAATACTCCTTCCAGTACCTTCAGGACGCCGTGTTTGAGCACTGCACCTTCGACACCAAGGACGCTTTCTGGCACGCAAATCATGTCATCGTCCGCGACAGTGTCGTCAAAGGCGAGTATCTGGCGTGGTACAGCGAAAACGTCACCTTCGAGCGCTGCACCATCATCGGCACCCAGCCGCTGTGCTACTGCAAAAACCTGCGCCTCATCGACTGCAAGATGATCGACACCGACCTGTGCTTTGAAAAATCCCAGGTACAGGCGACCATCACCACACCGGTCCAGAGCATCAAGAATCCGCTGTCCGGCAAAATCGTGGTTCCGGCGGTCGGCGAGATCGTCCGCGATGACCCTGAGTCCTGCGGCGAGATCGTCGTCACCGGCGAAGAAACTGCTGCTATATAATTAAGGAAAGAATCACCTAATCTTCACATAAAAACGATTGCGAAAGGATGGATCACCATGTCTAAAAAGGTACTTGTCATCTCCACCAGCCTGCGAAACCACAGCAATTCTGCCGCTTTGGCGGATGCTTTTGCCGAGGGCGCACGCCAGTCCGGCAATACCGTCGAACAGATTAGCCTGCAGAACAAGCAGATTGCTTTCTGCAAAGGCTGCCTTGCCTGCCTGAAAACCGGCAGCTGCGTGCAGAAGGACGACGCCATCGAGATCGTTCGCAAGATGCACGATGCCGACGTGCTGGTGTTCGCAAGCCCAATCTACTACTATGAGATGTCCGGTCAGATGAAAACGCTGCTCGACCGCGCAAATTCGCTGTACGGCTCGGACTACGCCTTCACCGACGTCTACCTGCTGACCGCTGCCGCCGAGGATGCCGAGGGCGTCGACCGCCGCGCCATCTCCGGTCTGGAAGGCTGGATCGAGTGCTTTGAGCGGGCACATCTGGCGGGCAGCGTGTTTGCCGGCGGCATCAATGGCGCGGGCGAAATCGAAGGTCATGCCACTTTGCAGCAGGCCCGCGAGATGGGCGCTGCCATCGCCTAGGGTGAGCAGCATGAAGCGGCTTTGTGCGCTGGTGCTGTGTCTGCTGCTGTTGACCGCCTGCGGACAGTCAACATCGACCAAACCATCGGTTGAGCCAGCGATCGAACCGACCGAGCAGCCAGCCGAACCAACGACCGAAGCACCGACC
>NZ_CALXIN010000153.1 GCF_944388365.1 uncultured Negativibacillus sp.
TGACTTATTAGCTCAGTCGGTAGAGCACCTGACTTTTAATCAGGGTGTCCGGAGTTCGAGTCTCCGATAGGTCACCAAAAAGGCTGCTGGAAATATCCAGTGGCTTTTTTTCTGCGTTTTTGCTCTCTTCCCTATCTTTCCACCGAAAGGAGCTTTTTGCTTGAAAGTCGCTTTGATTACCGGCGCGTCCCGCGGCATCGGACGCGCACAGGCTGTAAAATTTGCCGCCAATGGCTATCAGGTCATCGCCAACTATCACCGTTCCGCTGACCAGGTGCAGCAGCTCTCGGAGCAGCTTGCTGCCCAGGGCTTTGCCCTCACTCCCATTCAGGCTGATGTCAGCGACCCTGACCAGGTGCAGCAGATGGTGCAGCAGGTGCTCGATCAGTTTGGACATATCGACACCCTCATCTGTAACGCCGGTGTGGCAAAACAGGGACTGCTGACCGATTTTTCTCCTGAGGACTGGCGCCGCATGATGGCAGTAAACCTCGACGGCACCTTCTATTGCTGCCGCGCTGTGCTGCCCTCGATGATCCGCCGTCAGAGCGGCTGCATCATCACCACCTCCTCGATCTGGGGCATCACCGGCGCCTCCTGCGAGGTGCCTTACTCGGCGTCCAAGGCAGCCATCATAGGTCTGACCAAGGCGCTGGCAAAGGAGGTCGGCCCGTCCGGCATCCGTGTCAACTGCATCGCACCAGGTGTCATCGACACCGAGATGAACGGCGACTTTACTCCTGAGGTGATGCAGCAGCTGGCAGAGGAAACTCCGCTGGGAACGATCGGCACCCCTGAACAGGTTGCCGAGTGCGCCTACTTTCTGGCGAGCGAAGCAGCTTCCTTCGTCACCGGACAGGTGCTCAGTCCAAACGGCGGCTTCCTGATTTAACAGTAACGATTCAATATTGTAAAAAGACCTTCTGTCAACAATGACAGAAGGTCTTTTTACTTTGTGGAAGTTTATAAAAAAGGAGATTGTACAACGATTAACCAATACCGCCCTTGACGATGCCCAGAATGACCACCGCTGCCGACAACAGAATGTAGACGTACTTCGCCAGAAAAGCATAGCAGCGCGGCAGTGGTTTTGTACGGCCCAGCATCAGCTCCTGACCGATTTTGTCCATTCCCAGCACCCAGTAGATCATCACTGCGCCAAGCAGCGCGCCGATTGGCACGATGAAGATGGTGACAATGTCCATCCACTTATTCATGTACGGCATATATTCAATGAAGGCGCCGACGCCAAAAACGATGACAGCGACCACCGCTGCCGACAGTTTGCGCTTCAGAGAGAAACGGGTCTGGATTGCTTCGGTGCAGACCTCAAACATGTTGACCAGCGAGGTAACACCCGCAAACAGCACCGATACAAAGAAGAAAATAGCGAATACTCTGCCCAATGGCATCTGTTCAAAGACACGCGGCAGGGTGATAAACAGCAGCGGAGGTCCCGACTGCGGATCCAGACCGAACGCAAAGACGGCGGGAATGATGGCAAAACCGGAGATCAGCGCCGCGCAGGTGTCCAGCAGAGCGGTCAGCAGCGAGGAATGAACGATGTCCTCGCTCTTTTTCAGGTAGCTGCCGTAGATAATCATGCCCGAACCGGTGATGGACAGCGAGAAGAACGCCTGACCCATCGCCATAATCCAGGTATCGGCATTGAGCAGTGCGCTCCAGTCTGGAACCAGCAGATAGCGGTAACCGTCCATCGAGCCAGGCAGGAAGAATACCCGCACTGCAATGATAATAAACAGGACGAAGAAGGTGGGCATCATCACACGGTTGACCTTTTCGATGCCGCCGGAAATGCCGAACAGCAGCACCAGAACGGTGATGAGCACCACAGCCAGATGCCACGGCAGGCTGCCAAAGTGGCCGGTGACCTGATTGAAGTAGGTCTCTGCACTTTCCGCGGTGAACATGGTGCCGAAAAGTGCGCCAAAGATGCTGCGCAGCACCCATGCAACGACGATACAGTAGCCGATAGCGATGCCAAACGAGCCTGCCAGCGGCAGATAGCCCAGAGCAGCGCCGAGCTTTTTGCTTTTGCCGCGGCTGGCCATCACCTGTTCAAACGAACCGACCGGTCCGGTGCCGCTTCTGCGTCCGAGTGCGAACTCACCCGACAGACCGACCAGTCCGAACAGGGCGACAAACAAAAAGTAAGGGATAAAGAAAGCAGCGCCGCCGTACTGTCCCACGCGATACGGGAACAGCCAGATATTGCCCATGCCGACTGCCGAGCCGACCGACGCCAAAATAAATCCCAGTTTTCCGGTGAACTGCCCATTCTGGGACAGCGCACCCTTTGCATTTTCCTTCATGATGGTAAATTCCTCTCTTTTTTGTTGAAGATCCCTCGGGTGGATTTGGTAAAATTATACTTTTACGCACCTATTCGTTAAAGCGAATGGGCGACAAAACACGGTAGAGGGATTTTCTCCTATCATAGCAGAAAGGAGCACAAAAAGCAAGAGCGAAGCTTCTTTTCTTCGCTCTTGCCTTTTATTCTCAGAAAGCGCTGTTTTGCAGAGAAGGAGCAATTCTCCTTCTCCGAACCTTGATTATTTTTCTCTCTCGAGGAAAGACCTCATCTCCGCTTTCTGCGTTGTCTTACTTTTTATGTGTGGTCTCAAGAATGGACAAAGTCCATTCTCCAAGGTTTCTGCAAAAATGTTGCGGGCTGCGTAAGCCCGCACCGTTCTTTTAGGGTAGTCCCTACAAAGCCTTTGTGGGCCTACGCGGCCCACACCCGCGGAAACTTTCTTATGTGAAGAAAGTTTCACAAAGAGCACACAAGGAACCTCCTGGTTCCTTGACCTCCAGCGAAGTGGGTCAGGTATGACCCCCTTTGAACCCCCTCTGTATCGGTAGAAAGTACGTTCGACGAAGGCACTCTGCTGCCCGAAGCGGCAGGTGCAATACCTGACATCCTCCTGCTGGCGGAGCAGACAGGGGGAGAGAACTTCGCTTTGCGAAGTTCCCGAGGGGATGTGCCCCTCCAGAGGAGAATCCAAAGAGGACACCTCCTCTTTGGCGAATCTTTGGTTCCTTTCTTTTCGACAAGAAAGGAACCTCGGGCGCGGGCTGAGTAAGCCCGC
>NZ_CALXIN010000154.1 GCF_944388365.1 uncultured Negativibacillus sp.
CAGGGTTATGGGCCGGATCTGGTATACGCATAACAGCTGGTCAGTGAGGCAGGTCTGGAAGGAACTACCATGACCCTGTACTTTAACTCTGAGCGTGTTTACATGAAAGAGACCGCACAGATCATCCAGCAGCAGCTCAAAGAAGTCGGCATCAACCTCGATGTTATTCCGCTGGAATCCACCGGATTCTTTGAGAAGGTATTCGGCACCGACGGCGACTATGAGTTCTACCTCAACGGCTATGCTGCATCGGGCGACCCGGACAGCGTTGTTGCAGGTATGTACGACGGTACCTGGGGTGTCAACCTGGCAGTCAGCGACGAAGTTCTGCAGCTGTGGAAAGATGCCCGCACCGTATTCACCGATGAAGAACGTGCAGAAATCTACAAACAGATTCAGCAGCAGACCAAGGATGAGATGACCTGCTACCCAATCGCATATCCAAACTATGTATTTGTAACCACTGCAAATATCAAGGGTGCAGACACCATCAAGAAAACACCTATCTTTGAAGACTACACCAAACTTTCTATGGAATAAAAGTTACGCACAGATCAAGTTACGCACAGATCAGTGAAAGCCAAAATGCCGCCTTCTTGGCAAAAGAAGGCGGCATTTTGCAAGAGCACGATCGCAGGAGGAGAAGGATCATGAAAAAGTTTGTGTTAAAACGCTTTTTGCAGATGTTTCTTGTCTGGATTCTGGTTTCGATCTTTTCCTTTTCCATCATATACTTTGCGCCTGGAGACCCGTTGTATATCTATATGACTCCTGGCGCCACCGGCCATAAAATGACCGATGAGGAGATGGGCAGGATGAGGGAGTCGCTGGGTCTGAACGGAAATGTTGTGGAGCAGTATGTCAGCTGGGCCGAAAAACTGGTGCACGGAAATCTGGGTATTTCCATCAACAACAAGCAGCCGGTTTTGGACCAGATTCTGGAAAAACTGCCCTGTACCGTGGGACTGATGGGATCTTCGCTGTTGCTGTCGCTGTTGATTGCGATACCGCTGGGTCTGATAGCGGGAACGCATAAAAATAAGCTGGTGGACAACATCATCAGCGGACTAACCTATCTGGGCATCTCGGTGCCGGCATTCTGGCTGGGCATTGTGCTGATTATCCTCTTTTCGATGAAGCTGGGACTGCTGCCAAGCTCCGGCATGAGAACGATCGGTGTCAATTCCGCATGGGATGTCATCAAGCACGGAATTCTGCCGGCAGTGGTGCTGGGACTCAACAATATGGCAGTCTTTGTGCGCTACATTCGCTCCAACACCATCACCCAGATGGAGGAGGAGTATGTGCAGACCGCCATCTCCAAAGGCATCTCCAACCGAGGAATCATGTACGGACAGGTGCTCAAAAACTGCATGCTGCCGATCATCACCGTGGTGGGCTCCCGCTTTGGCACACTGGTCACCGGTTCGTTTATCATCGAGTCGGTGTTTGCATGGCCTGGACTGGGTACCTTGGGAATGTCCGCTATCAACAACCGCGATTACCCGATGATTATGGGAATCACCATGTTCTCCTGCACCATCCTTCTGCTGGGCAACTTCCTGGCGGACATTCTGTATGGATTTGCAGATCCGAGAATCAAACAGGGAAAGGAGCAGGTCGATGGCTAAGTTGCTTTCACCGTTAAACAAAGCTGCGCTTCGTGCAGAGGATTTTGCCAAGGCGCAGCGGGAAGAAAATATTGTGGAACAAAGCTATGATCGCGGAATGCTCTATCATCTGGGACAGGCGCTCAAGTCCAACAAGCTGGCGATTATCTGTCTGGTACTTCTGCTTGTGATCATTCTGTCCTCGATTCTGGCGCCGCTTTCACCGTATGATCCAGACTATATGGACGTCATGAACAAGATGGCGCCGCCCAGTGCAGAACACTGGTTTGGTACCGATGAGCTGGGACGCGATTCGTTCACCAGAGCCTTGTACGGCGGCAGAGTTTCGCTGCTGGTCGGCTTTTCGGCGATGATGGTTTCGGTTGTTGTGGGAACGCTGGTTGGTTCGATCAGCGGCTATCTGGGCGGAAAGACCGACGTTGTCCTCATGCGTATCGTGGATATGTTCCAGTCGGTGCCGAGCTTGCTGATGATTATCGTCATCTTTTCGTTTGTGCCAAACAACATGATTACACTGGTGCTGATGCTGGCGCTGTTTTCCTGGACCGGTGTGGCCCGAATTGTGCGGGCACAGACGCTGACTTTAAAGGAACGCGACTTTGTCATCGCGGCAAAGACGCTGGGAGTCAGCCATCCGCGCATCATTTTGCAGCACATCATCCCGAATATGACCACCCAGATCATTGTAGCGGCTTCGCTGAGCATTGCGGGCGCCATTCTGGATGAGTCGGCGCTGAGCTATCTGGGCTACGGCGTTGCACTTCCGAAGTCCTCCTGGGGCAGCATGCTGCAAAATGCACAACAGTATATTCTGTATGATCCGCTGCTGGCGCTGATTCCAGGCTTGTTTATTCTGATGACGGTATTGTGCCTGAACATTTTGGGAGATGTGCTCCAACATGCGTTGGACCCACGTCTGCATAAATAGGAGGTGTGCAGTTTGGGCAATCTTTTGGAAGTAAAAAATCTGAGAGTATCCTATCACAGCTATGCGGGAGAGGTACAGTCTGTTCGCGGTGTCTCCTTTCAGGTGCAGGAGGGAGAATCGGTCGCCATCGTCGGCGAGTCGGGCTGCGGAAAATCGGTCACAGCAAAAAGCATCATGGGATTGATTCAGACGCCGCCTGGTGAGATCAAAGAGGGCAGCGAGATTTTGTTTGAGGGAAGAAACCTGCTGACACAGACGCCGCAGCAGTGGCAGAAATACCGCGGCAGCGATTGTGCCATCATCTTTCAGGATGCGCTGGCAGCACTGAACCCAACCCTGACGATTGGACGGCAGATTGCAGAAAAGATTCTGGTGCACACCAACATGAACAAAAAGGAAGCCTATGCCGAAGCACAGCGGCTGCTGGGACTGGTGGGAATTCCAAATCCGGCAAAACGTTTAAAGCAGTATCCGCACGAGTTTTCCGGCGGTATGCGTCAGCGTGCGATGATTGCAATGGCGATGTCCTGTGAGCCTAA
>NZ_CALXIN010000155.1 GCF_944388365.1 uncultured Negativibacillus sp.
AGCCGGTGATCTATCTCTATCCTGAGCAGACGACCAAGGTCAATGTCAAGCTCGACTTTGACGGTACCCTCACCAGCACCTATCCGACCTATCCTGCACAGGGCTGGACAGTCACCGCAGCGCCCGACGGCACGCTGACCGACAGCACCGGAAGAAGCTATCGCTATCTGTTCTGGGAGGGCGTGGCAAACGTCGACTGGCAGCAGCCGAGCGGCTTTCTGGTGAAAGGGGAGGATGCGCTTGCCTTTTTGGAGGAGAAGCTGACCGCCCTTGGCTTAAACGAGCTTGAGCAGAACGACTTTATCACCTACTGGCTGCCAAAACTCGAACAGAACGGCGAGAGCTTTGTCAGCTTTGCCGCACAGCAGTACACCGATGCAGCCAAGCTGACGGTCACTCCGCAGCCGGACAGTGTGCTGCGCGTGCAGATGCTGATGACCCGTGTGGATGAAAGCAACCGCGCCGACTTTGCTGCCCGTCCAGAGCAGCAGCTGCCGTCGTTTGACCGCGAAGGCTTTGTACTGGTCGAATGGGGAGGAACCATGCTCGGCTAGTCACATTCGATAAAAAAGAATCCCGCTTCCACAGGGAAGCGGGATTCTTTTGTATGTTAATCTGTCATTACGGCTGATTTGCGTTCAGTTCAGGGTCGATGCCGCGCTCCTGCAGGAAGATGCGCACCGCCTGTTCGATCAGATCGCAGCTCTTTTCGATGCCGAGCACCGAGGTGTTCAGGCACAGGTCATAGGTGCGCGAATCGCCCCAGTCCATGCCGGTGACACTGCGGTAGTATTTTTCGCGGTCCTTGTCCATCTTCTTGATCTTCTTTTTGGCCTCGTCCTTGGTCACGCCATAGACGCCGGCGATGTGCTCGATGCGGTCCTCCATGTCCGAGGACAGGAAGATGCGGAAGCAGTTGGGGTTGTCGCGCAGCAGATAGTCGGCACAGCGTCCGACGATGACACAGCTGCGGCTGCTGGCAAATTCGCAGATCAGGCGGCTCTGTACACCGATCAGCTCCGCCTCGGTGGTCACATAGTTAAACGCAAGGCTGTTGCCGCCGTAGGCAACAGGAAAGACGTTCTGCATAAAGCTCATCGAACGTTCGTCGATGCTGGACAGATACGCCTCGTCCACATTCAGCTCCTTGGATGCGATGGAAAGAATCTCGCGGTCATAGTAGTGGATGTGAAAGCGTCGGGCAAGCTCCTTGCCGACCATTCTGCCGCCGCTGCCGCGCTCTCGGCCGATGGTGATTACAAATTTCTGGTCTTTATTCATAAGGACACCCCCTTTATATCTCTATTATAGCATATCTGGCAGAATTTTCAATTTGATTGTGGAAATTTCTTGTTTCTTTTCACAAGAATCTGGAAAGCAAAAACCCATTTCCTCAAAAAAAGTTTGCAAAGCCGCATCAAACCAAATGTTGTAGCGGCAGGGAAAGTATGGTATAATATAAAAGTGTGTAAACAGACAAGGAGGGAATGGTGTTGATCATTCTGGGAATCGACCCTGGCTATGCCATTGTGGGCTGGGGCGTGTTGGAGTATCAGAAAAGCCGCTTTATTATCCGGGGCTACGGCGCCATCACGACGCCGGCAGGAATGGATTTTCCTCAGCGTCTTGCGATGATCTATGAGGACATGAACACCGTCCTGGAGCGGTACCATCCCGACGTGCTGTCGATTGAAAAGTTGTTTTTTACCAACAACAAGACCACCGGCATCGACGTGGCGCAGGCGCGCGGCGTGATTCTGCTTGCGGCAGCCCAGCGCAGGATGCAGGTGTGCCAATACACCCCGATGCAGGTCAAGCAGTCGGTGGTGGGCTATGGCAAGGCCGAGAAAAAGCAGGTGATGGAGATGACCCGCATCCTGCTGCATCTGCCCGCGATTCCAAAGCCGGACGACACCGCCGATGCACTGGCACTGGCCATCTGTCACGCCCACTGTGCCGGCAGTACGCTCAACAACCGCCTGCGCTTTGAACAGCAACTGAGGAGGACCGTCCATGATTTATAGTCTGAGAGGCAAACTCATCCACGTCACCGACAATGCGGCGGTGGTCGAATGCGGCGGCGTGGGCTATCTGTGCAGCACCACCCGCACCACCTTAAACGCCTTGCCGCCGGTGGGTGAGGAAGTGATGCTGTACACCTATCTGAATGTGCGGGAGGGCGCCATCGACCTGTTCGGCTTTGCAAGCATCGCCGAGGTCAACTGCTTTAAGCAGCTGACCTCGGTGTCGGGCGTGGGACCCAAGGTCGCGCTTGCCATCCTGTCCGAATTAAAACCCGACCAGCTGATGCTCAGCCTGGTGTCGCAGGATATAAAGAGCCTGACCCGTGCAGCCGGCGTCGGCAAAAAGCTTGCCGAGCGCATCCTGCTGGAGCTGCGCGACAAGGTCAAAAGCGAGGAGCTGGGCGACCAGCTCAGACAGGTCGGTCAGGTCAGCGAGCAGATTTCGGCGGGCACCGGCAACGTTGCCGAAGCGGTAGCGGCGCTGGAGGTGCTGGGATACAGCCAGAGCGAGGCTGCCCGTGCCATCGCCGGACAGCCGCCCGAGACAAGCGTGCAGGATCTGGTGAAGCTGGCGCTGAAAAAGCTTGCCGGCAGCAGGTAATCTGCGCGGAAAGGAGAGACACAAATGCTCGAACATGAGATGGACTTTGAAAACCGGATCGTCGCGCCGGAGTATACCTCGGTGGAGGATTCCGATGTGGAGACCTCTCTGCGCCCGAAAACGCTGAGCGAATATATCGGTCAGGAAAAGGCCAAGGAAAACCTGTCGATCTTTATGCAGTCGGCAAAGATGCGCGGCGAAGCGCTCGACCATGTGCTGCTGTACGGTCCGCCAGGACTGGGCAAGACCACGCTGGCAGGCATCGTCGCCAACGAGATGGGAGTCAATCTGCGCGTGACCTCCGGTCCTGCCATCGAGAAGCCAGGCGATCTGGCGGCGTTGCTGACCAACCTCAGCGAGGGCGACATCCTGTTCATCGACGAGATCCACCGCCTGTCCCGATC
>NZ_CALXIN010000156.1 GCF_944388365.1 uncultured Negativibacillus sp.
TGATGGTCACAGCAACGCCACTGCTGATGCCGATGACATCGGTATAAAAGTACAGCATGAACACCATGGTCAGATAAACCAGCAGCGTCTTTGCAAAGGAGCCTGCGCCATAGGTCAGTTTTACTTTAAGCGGCAGTTTGACCGCCTGGATGGATGTAGGGGTTTGATGATCCACTGAGATTTCCTCCTCACTCTATCTTGATTTACACAGTATTATTTGATTTAGACACTTACCTTGACCGACGAAACCGCCAGCGCCGGCGCCGAAACGGCAAAGCTCTTGATGATCGGCATGGCAAAGGTGAACATCTCGCTGCCCACCGCCGTCACGCTGCTAAACAGCTCGAGCAGATTTCCTTCGAGGGTCATTCCCTCCACCCGTCCGACCGGTCTGCCCTGACGGACGACAATCGCCTCACAGGGAATGGAAAAGCTGCCCGACGCCAGATTGATCGAATGGAACACGTCAAACGACTGGTTGACAAACAGTCCGTCGCCCATCTGCGCGATCAGTTCGTCGGTGGTCTGCTGTCCTGGCAGCACCATCAGGTTTTTGGGCACAACCACCACGTCGGTCTGCACGGCGCCGCTGATCATCGGCTTTCTGCCGGCGTTGCCGGTGGAGGTTGCTCCCAGCTGTGCGGCGGTGGAAAGGTTGTGCATCCAGCCGCAGACTCTGCCGTCACGCACCAGCTCCAATTCCACAGCGCGGCTGCCTTCGCAGTCGAGTGCGGCATGATAGCCGCTGTAAGGACTTTCGATGCGGTCGACGATGTTCAGCTGCGGCGAAAAAACGGTCTGATCCAGCCGGTTCCACAGGCAGGAGTTATGTTCGCCCACCAGTTTGCCGCTGAACAGCTGCCAGGCAGTGATGAAGATGTTGCAGACGACGCTTGCATCCAGCACGCACCGACAGCTTCCGCTCTGCCACTGGGTCAGCGGCAGATGCTCGGCCAATTTTCACTGGGCTGTACGGGCGATCTCCTGCGGAGAAAGCTTGGCAAGCTCCTGCGCAGAAACCTCAAATTCGACCTCGGTTGTCCCGCTTTCGATCTCCTGCTTGACGCTGTTATAGATCTGCACGGACAGTTTTTCTGCCATGTTTTTCACCTCGGTTGTCGGGTTTGTTTTCTATTATGATACCATCCTGCGTCGGGTTTTGCAAGATGCTGTCCTTGCAGCTCGCACATCCCACTCGATTTCCCCATCCCAAAGACAAGCAGCACCGGCAGCACATAAACGCAGGACGCCGCAAAGAAAATTCCACTCTCTCCCGCCAGCATTTGGGAGAGGGACACCGACAGCGGCTGTTGGACGGTGGTATCGAGGAAAACGATTGCCTGGTCGATGATGTTCCAGTATTCGGCCACTGTCAGTACTAACACCACCATAATCCCTGGGCGCAGATTTGGCAGAATGACCCGACGGAAAATCTGCCATTCGCTGGCGCCGCAGTCCTGCGCCGCTTCGACCCACGATCTATCGAAACCTTTCATCTGCAAGCGCAACAGAAAAACGCCCAATGGATGAAACATCGCCGGCAGGATAATTGCCCAATAGCTATTGAGCAGTCCCAGCAGGTCGGCTGTGATATAGTTTGGTACCAGCGTCACCTGCATCGGCATCAGCAAAATTACCAGATAGACGGCAAAAACGACTTCCTTATACTTCCAGCGCGAGCGCTCAAAGGCATAGGCTGCCAGCACCGATACCACCAACTGTCCGAGCAGAATCGGCACGATCAGCAGCACCGAGTTCCAAAACAGCCGCAGCTGCTCCGGACTTTGCAGCAGAAACTCTTTGTACTGTGCAAGGGTCGGTTCCGTTGGCAGCAGAGTCATCTGCACAAAATGCAGCCCATCCCGCGCAAGGCTGCCGGCATTGCCTGGTAGCATCTGACTGGAATAACGGTTGATGACCTCCTGCGGCGACAAAAAGGAGTTGGTCACAGTAAACAACAGCGGAAACAGTGACACGGCAACCGCCGCCCAAAGTACGAGTTTTCCTGCTAACGTGCTTGTCTTTTTCCCCGCGGAGAGCACCTTGGTCGGAGATAGCTCCACGCTGGTAAAGCGGTCGCTCAGCCGCTTCTGTATCAAATAGGTAAGTAAAATCACCGCTGCCATCAGCACAAAGAGAATGTGTGATGCCGCCGAAAGCTTTTGCAGATTCAGACTGGAAAACTGGTTGTTCATGTAGTGCTGCAACAGATAGAGGTGGGGATTTGGATAGGCTCCGAACAGAATGTACAGCTCCCGAAAGACTTTAAAGGACTGAATTACCGCGATCAGTCCGGAAAGAAAGAGGGTCGGTGCAAGATAAGGCAGCGTCACCTTATAAAAGCAGACTCGCGGTGTTGCACCCTCTCCGGCGGCAATCTCGTAATATTCCCGCGGGATGCGGCTGTATCCGATGAGCATAATGGCGGTGATGAGTCCGGTATTCTTCCACAAAAACAAAATCACCGGAATGATGATGGCAACCGCCGAGGTTTTCCAGTTGATCAGCGGCAGTTCCAGCAGGTACAATATTTTATTCACCAAACCTCCGGCGCTGAAAATCGCATTCCAGAAAAAGGCGGTCACGCCTGACGGCAGCACCAGCGGCACCAGAAGTGCAAACAACAGTGTACTGTTACTACGATGCAGCAAAAGTGCAAGCCCCAGCGAAAGCAGCAAAATCAGCGGGATGGAAAGCCCAAGATAGACGGCAGTATTCCCTGCCGCCTGCAAAAACATCGGGTTTGTAAGCGTCTCCACGACATTTTGAAGCCCCACAAACTGCCGGCTTCCCATGTTGTCGATCATGCCATAGTAGAGCGACAGCACAAACGGGAGCAGATAAAACACCAGTACTCCTCCCAAAGAAGGGAGCAAAAACAGTTTCCATAACCGCTTTTCGTTCATCCTTTTTCCTCCTTTCAGGATAATCGGACCACGGTTCCGTCGTACAGCGGCTCGGTGCTATTGACCACCACCGGAAGCCC
>NZ_CALXIN010000157.1 GCF_944388365.1 uncultured Negativibacillus sp.
TGCAGTCGAGCTATCAGCCGCCGGTCACCATCGAAAAGATCTGCACACCGGCCCAGAACAGCACCGTCGGCGAGCTGGTCCAGGTGCAGCTGGTAGTCACCTTTGCCGACGATGCTCCGCAGGGATGCTATCAGATCACCGACAGCATCCCATCGGGAATGCGCTATATCTACGGCTGCACACCGTATGAAATGCGGGACACCGAGCAGAACGTCTTTGTTCTGGACAACGAGGAACAGCAGCTGAGCGGCTATCTCTACCGCTATACCTCCCGAGATGGAACTGCACCGGCAAATCGCTTTGTCGCACAATACTATGTCAATCCGGTGCTGGCAGGAGAGTTCTTAAGCCAGCCCGCCAGTGTGACCTTCCCGTCGGAGAATATCACCGCCGTATCCTCGTCGGGAAATGTCCAAATCACACCGTAGCTTTTCTAGAAAAGTTCACCCCTGTTTGATTAGAACAGGGGTGAACTTTTTTGATGATGAAACACCAAAGCAAAAACAAGATGGATGAAAAAAAGACCGCTTTATTTTACAGAAAATGGAAAAAGCGGTTGACTTTCCCCTGTCCAAAAGGGTATCCTTAAGAAGGAAAATGTGAAGGGCAGGAAAACAAAACAAAAAACCTTCCCCAAAGAGGTGAGAACACATGCAGGAACAGCTGGTACTTTTTTTAACCTATCTTCTGTTCGGTCTGCTGATGATGGGCATTGGCCTGCTGCTGTACCACGGCAAAGGCGGAATGCTGCTGGCAGGCTGGAACACCATGCCTCGCGAAGAAAAAATGAAGTGGGACGAAAAACGGCTGCTGCGCTTTAACGGCAGATGTCTGCTCGCGCTGGGTGGGATCGTCATTCTCACAGGCGCGTTCCCGCTGGCTGGATTGCCGACGGGAATCGTCAACGTGGTTGGCTGGACGCTGTTTGTCCTGCTGATCGGCTGGATGGTGATCTATCAGAACACCGGCAACCGTTTTCGTCACTAGCAGACACCTCACCAGAGTTACACAGACAGACATTTCGAGCAGAGAATCTAAACAGGAGGAACATCATGATTCGTTTTGCATCGGTAGGAACCGGCTGGATCGCCGGAGAGTTTATCAAAGGAGCCAAACAGGTCGAGGGCCTGTCCTATACTGCCTGCTATTCCCGCGACAGGGAGCGCGGAGAAGCCTTTGCAAGTCAGTGGGGTGCACAGAAGGTGTACACCGATCTAAATGAGATGGCGCAGGACAGCGACATCGACGCAGTGTACATCGCAAGCCCTAACATGCTGCACTATGAGCAGAGTAAGCTGTTTTTGCAGCACGGCAAGCACGTCATCTGCGAAAAGCCGATCACCGTCGAGCCGTGGCAGCTCGAGGAGCTGCAGCAGCTTGCCGACCAGAACCATCTGGTCTATGTGGAAGCGCTCATCGGCGTCTATCTGCCCGAGATGAAGGTGCTTCAGGGTGCAGTGGAACGGCTGGGCGGCGTCCATCTGGCGCGGTTTGACTTCTCCCAGTACTCTTCCAAATATCCCGCCTATCTGCACGGAGAAACACCCAACATCTTTAATCCTGCCATGGCGACCGGCGGCCTGATGGACCTGGGCATCTACTGCGTCTATCCGGCGGTCATGCTGTTCGGCGTACCCGACAAGGTGTCCGCTCACGCACGGTTTTTACGCACCGGCGCCGATGGCAGCGGCTGCGTCACACTGCATTATGCCGACAAGACGGTGGTGCTGACCTATTCCAAGACAGCACAGGGCGTTATTGGCTCGGAGATTCAGGGCGAACACGGCGTCATCCGTATTCCGCGCATCTCCAAGCTGACCGATATGACCCTGACGCCGGTCGGCGGTGAAGAGCAGCCGCTGAGCGTCTACACCGAAAAGTACCTGCAAATGTCCCACGAGGCGCAGGCGTTCTATCGGTTCATCACCGAGATGCCAACATATCAGGCGCAGTACCGCTATGTGCAGTCGCTGGCGCTCTCGGTCAACCGTGTGCTGTCGCAGGCGAGGGAAGCGGCAAACATCCGCTTTACCGACTGATGAGCCGGACATGGACAAGGGAAGAGCTGCTGCGCGCCGCGGTGGAACAGTCGGCGCGCGACTGCGGCTGTCTGCCCGAGGACTTTTTCAAGGAAGAAAATACGGTGCTGTCGCCGCTAAATCGGGACGGCGCCAAAAAATATCTGAAGGAGCCGCCGTTCTGCCATCTGGTCTGCTATGGGAATGGCGTAGTAGCGGCGGTCGATCCGCGCTTTGCTGATTTTATGCGCGGCTATCTCGTTCAGCTGGACGAGCCGTTTCGCGCCTTCGATGCGCCGCAGCTCAATGACCTTGCGCGGGAGGCTGCCCGTTATCGGCATTCGATCGGCTTTATGGCGGAATACTTCCTGCCCGACCTGCAGCTGCCGCCTCCGCCGATGCCGCAGGGATTGCAGATTCAGCTGCTGTACGGCGGCGAGATCGAAAGTCTGTATGCCGACCGGCGCTTTCCCATGGCGCTGAGCTACACCACCACCGCAGAGAAAAAGGACGTCATCGCCGCCGTAGGCTATCTTGACGGACAGCTGGTAGGAGTTGCCGGTGCCAGCGACGACAGCGAACAGCTGTGGCAGGTGGGCATCGACGTGCTGCCTGCATTTCGCAGAAGGGGAGTCGCCGCCGCGCTGGTCTGGGAATTGACCCGACAGATTCCTGCGATGGGCAAGGTGCCGTTTTATGGCGCCGCCTGGTCGAATCTCGCCTCCAAGCGCACGGCAATACAGGCAAGTTATCGTCAAACCTGGGTGGAAATCAGTGTGAAGGGAAATGCCTTTACAGAATGATTCTTCTGAAATTAAAGTCAACTTCTCAAAATAAAAGAACAAATCATCCGAAAACTATGGATGCCTCCGATAAGCTATTCTGTTGCAGTCTAAAGAATGGACGGACCGCGCAAAGTGGTTTTGCATAGGATAGAACGGGCGAAGCCCAAA
>NZ_CALXIN010000158.1 GCF_944388365.1 uncultured Negativibacillus sp.
CCAGGAGGTTTTTGGCGCGCCTTTCGTCCATTTCCTCGCGATAGGAAATGGACCCCGGGGTGCAGGGGCGGGGAGCCTCCCTGCAAAAAGCTCCCGCAGGAGCTCTCCTGCAACAAAAGGGAAAGCATGAAAAAGGAGGGGATTTCCCCTCCTTTTTAACAGGATGGATATTTGCCATCCCAGACGATGTGCTGCCAGTTCTCGCGGTCGGTTGCACCTTCGGTGCTGATGAACAATAGCCTCGAATGTTCGTCGATGTGCAGCTGCTCCTTGAGCGCACAAAGCTGTGGGTCGCTCAAAATCACGCTCATGCCGCCGAACGCCGATGCACCCGATTCGCCCGAAATAATCCGTCCGTCGCCCTCCATCGGGTTTGCCAAAATGCGGATGCCTCTGGCGGCGGCGTAGTCGGGAATGGACAGACAAAAATCTGCATAGTCGCGGATGACCTCCCACGCGATGGGACACGGCTCTCCGCAGGCAAGTCCTGCCATGATGGTGCGCATCTCCTCGGTGACAAAGTGCAGCTTGCCGTCCGCAGCTTTGGCAGTGCGAAAGATACAGTCGGCGCGGTTTGGCTCGACGATGGTGATGATCGGTTTTTGCTGACCGCACAGGTTTGCAAAGTAACCGGTCATCGCTGCCGGCATCGAACCAACTCCCGCCTGCAAAAACAGATGGGTGGGCATCGGCTGACCGCTCTCTTTGAGGGCGTGTACAATCTCCTGTCCCATGGTCAGGTATCCCTGCAAAATCCAGCTGGGCACCTCGGTGTAGCCGTCCCAGGAGGTGTCCTGTACCAGTACGCAGTTGGGTTCTTCGGCGCGTTTGCGCGCAAGTCGCACTGTATCGTCGTAGACAAGGTCGGTGATCGAAGCGTCCGAGCCAAGCGCACGGATGTTTTGCAGGCGTTCCGGCGCAGAGCCGCGAGGCATGTAAACCACCGATTTCTGTCCCAGCTTGTTGGCGGTCCACGCTACGCCGCGTCCGTGGTTGCCGTCGGTGGCGGTGACAAAGGTCAGCTCTCCCAGCTGGGCGCGCACCTCAGGGGAGGTCATCGCAGCAAAGGACAGCTGGTCGATGTTTTTGCCAAGACGCTGTGCAATATATCGTCCGATGGCAAACGAGCCGCCCAGCACTTTGAAGGCGTTGAGGTCAAAGCGTTTGGACTCGTCCTTGACATAGATTTTTTCCACGCCAAAGAGCTTTGCAAGATGGTCCAGTGTCACCAGCGGAGTGGGTGTGTACTGTGGAAAGCTGCGGTGAAACTGCTCGGCGCTGCGGGCGGTCTGCTCATCGAGAAAGGAGATGTCCGATTTGGGAGAGTTTGTGCGGCAGGACGCCAGATAAAAACCTTCGTTCATGATGTTGCTCCGTTCTCCGGCAATAGATGGATTTTTGGACAGAGAGGGCCGACGCGCCTGCCGGAAGCGGTGTCCCCTGTGATACAAATTGTACTGCGATGTGGATAGTTTTGCAAGTGAAAGCAGCACAGGGCAAATTTTATCAAAGTTTACAATTTGTTTATCTGCGCCATCCAAATATATTATATAATGGTGGGAGAAAAACGATAGAACGAGATAGAGGAAGGCCGCACATGATGGGAGGCGGCAGCTGCACAGGAAAAAAGAAGATGCAGCAGTTTGTGGATGGATTGGAAAAAAAGGGTGGTGAACAGGCATGATAAAAAAACTGAGCTGCGCGATGGCAGGCGCATGGCTGATGCTGTCGCTGACAGCCTGTTCTCTGGGGCAGGGCATCCAGATTCTGGATCAGGACAAGATTGTTCTGCTGCAAAGCGAGGAGATGGTTGTCGGGGAAGATATTGCCGTGGTACAGACCTCTCAGGGCAGTTTCACGATGCGATTTTTCCCCAGCGAGGCGCCAAAGACGGTCGAAAACTTTATCGAGCTTGCGCAGACTGGTTATTTTGACGGACAGATGGTGTCCAGCGTGGAAAAGATCGAACAGGGCGACCGCTTGAAGGGACGGATGATTGCGGGCAATGGCAAGCCGGCCGAAGAGAGCGGTGAGTGTATCTTTGAGGAACCTATCAAGCCGGAGATCTCGTACAATTTAGGAACCATCCCAGGAGCGGTAGTGGCCTATGCGCCCGACGGCGTAGTGGACAGCCGGTTTTATATTGTTGGTTCACGCAAGGTGAACAAAGAGGAGATCGAGGAGATCACCGAGAACAACTATCCAAAACAGATGGTGGAGCTGTTTGAAGAGCAGGGCGGCTACCCTGAGGAATGGCTGCACCAATCAGTTTTTGCACAGGTCATCGAGGGAATGGACGTGGTGGACAGCATCATCTGTCAGACGCCCAACACCGAGAAAGGCCAGACGACCGACATTGAGATCATCAGTGTAACGATCGAGAAATATCAGCCGCAGAGCTAGGCTGGTTTCACAGGGGGAGAATCCCCCTATGAAACCCCTTTCAATCTTTGCAGGGAAGTCCCTGCAAAGACCGCACCTCTGGTTTCCTGCGTTGTCATTCTTTTCTGTGTGCGGTCCTGAGAATGGGCAAAGCCCATTCTCCAAACTTTTTGCAAGAACCTTGCGGGCTTACGCAGCCCGCGCCCGCGGTTCCTTTCTTGTCGAAAAGAAAGGAACCAAAGATTCGCCAAAGAGGAAGTGTCCTCTTTGGAAACACCTCTGAGGGGCACATCCCCTCGGGAACTTCGCAAAGCGAAGTTCTCTCCCCCTGTCTGCTCCAGCAGCAGGAGGATGTCAGATTTTGCACCTGCTTGCTTAGGGAAGTGAGTGCTTACGTCGTTGTAGCGACATTCTTGGGAGTGGGGTTTCAAAAGGGGCTTGCCCCTTTAGTGAAGCTTTTCAAGCTTCCGAAATCCAACCAGGAGGTTTTTGGCG
>NZ_CALXIN010000159.1 GCF_944388365.1 uncultured Negativibacillus sp.
GACCAACTGCGAGACCTCCAACATCGAAAAGACGGTCAATGCAGCGACGGCGCAGGCGGCGGACATCCGCTATCTCAAAAAGACCGGCGCCTTTGAGACGATGGAAGTGCCGCTCAAGCAGACCGCCGAAGCGCGGCTGCGCCACCCTGAGATGTCGCTGCGGGAGCTGGGCGAACTGTTGGGTGTCTCACGCTCAGGCATCAACCATCGTCTGCAGAAGATCAGCCAGATTGCCCGTCAGGTGCGTCAGGAGCAGAAATAGAAAACGAAAGGAGCACAGCCCAATGGAGGACAATTTTGTTCATCTTCACGTCCACAGCGAGTACAGCCTGCTCGATGGCGCGTGCAGGATCAAACAGCTGGTGGCACGCGCCAAGGAGCTGGGACAAAGTGCGGTAGCGATTACCGACCACGGCGTCATGTACGGCGCCATTGATTTTTACAAGGAAGCAAAGGCAAACGGCATCCGCCCGATCATCGGCTGCGAGGTGTATGTGGCGCCGCGCACCCGTTTTGACAAGGTAAACGGGCTGGACACCTCTCCCTACCATCTGGTGCTGCTGTGCAAAAATGAGACGGGCTACCGCAACCTCATCAAGATGGTGTCCCGCAGTTTTACCGAGGGCTTTTACTTTAAGCCGCGTATCGACCGTGAGCTGCTCAGACAGCACAGCGAGGGCTTGATTGCGCTGTCGGCCTGTCTGGCAGGAGAAGTGCCGCGTGCGCTCAGCCAGAACGACTACAACAAGGCAAAGGAAGCGGCCCAGTTTTATCTGGACACCTTTGGAAAGGATAACTATTTTATCGAGCTGCAAAACCACGGCATCCGTGAACAGCAGCGCATTATCCCCGATCTGGTGCGGCTTTCCCGCGAGCTGGATGTGGGACTGGTCGCCACCAACGACAGCCACTATCTGACCCGCGCCGACAGCACCACCCAGAAAATCCTCATCTGCATCCAGACCAACCATACGCTGGGTGAGGACAATGGGATGGAGTTTGAAACCGAGGAATTTTACATCAAGTCCCGTCAGGAGATGTACGACGCGATGCGCGAGTGCATCGGAGACGAACAGATCATCGCCGAGGCGCTGGACAACACGGTGCGCATCGCCGAACAGTGCCAGGTGGACTTTACCTTTGGACACCACATTCTGCCGCGGTTTGAAGCGCCGGACGAGCGCGACAACGTCACCTTCTTCCGCGACAAATGCTACGAAGGATTGTACCGCAACTACGGCGAAAACCCGCCTGAAGAATACCGCCAGCGTCTGGAATATGAGCTGTCGGTCATCGAAAAGATGGGGTATGTCGACTATTACCTCATCGTGTGGGACTTTATTGACTATGCAAAACGACAGGGCATTCCGGTCGGACCAGGCAGAGGCTCCGGTGCAGGCAGCATCGCAGCCTACTGCATTGGTATCACCGGCATCGACCCGATGAAATATAACCTTCTCTTTGAGCGCTTTTTAAATCCGGAGCGTGTCAGCATGCCGGACTTTGATATCGACTTTTGCTATGAGCGCCGTGAGGAGGTCATTGACTACGTCATCCGCAAGTATGGAAAGGATAGAGTGGCACAGATCATCACCTTTGGTACGATGGCAGCCCGCGGCGGCGTGCGCGATGTCGGCCGCGTGATGGGCATGGACTATCAGCAGGTGGACAAGGTTGCCAAAGCCATTCCGATGGATCTGCACATCACCATCGCCGAGGCGCTCGAACGTTCGCCCGACTTAAAGATCATGTACGAGAGCGACCCGCAGGTCAAGGAACTCATCGACCACGCCTCCAAGATCGAGGGAATGCCGCGCCACGCCTCCACCCATGCAGCCGGTGTGGTTATTGCCCGTGACGCAGTCGAAACCTATGTACCGCTTGCTAAAAACGATGAGGCGATCGTCACCCAGTACACCATGACCACTCTGGAGGAGCTGGGACTGCTCAAGATGGACTTTCTGGGCCTGCGAAACCTCACCGTCATCAGCGATGCGGAAAAGATGATCCGCCGCACTGAACCGGACTTTGACATCGAAAAAGTTTCGCTGTCCGACAAGCTGACCTTTGAGATGATGTCAAAAGGTCAGGCGAAAGGCGTGTTCCAGTTCGAGTCGGGCGGTATGCGTCAGGTGCTCACCCAGTTAAAACCGGAGTCGGTCGAGGACCTGATCGCGGTCATCTCGCTGTACCGCCCAGGACCGATGGACTCGATTCCAAAATATATCCGCAACCGCCACAATCCAGAGGAAATCACCTATAAAACGCCGCTGCTCAAGGATATTCTCGACGTCACCTATGGCTGTATCGTCTATCAGGAGCAGGTTATGCAGATCTGCCGCAAGCTGGCGGGCTACTCCTATGGACGAGCCGACCTTGTCCGCCGCGCCATGGCAAAGAAGAAACACGACGTCATGGAAAAGGAGCGGCAGAACTTTATCTGGGGCGCCAAAAAGGAGGACGGCTCGATCGACTGTGTCGGCTGCGTCGCCAACGGCGTCAGCGAGCAGGTCGCCAACGAAATCTTCGACGAGATGAGCTCGTTTGCTTCCTATGCGTTCAACAAATCCCATGCGGCTGCCTATGCGATGGTCGCCTATCGTACCGCCTACCTGAAAGCCCACTATCCGAAGGAATATATGGCGGCGCTGCTGACCAGTATCCTGGATAATACCGACAAGATGCTGGGCTACCTCAAGGAATGCGACCAGATGAAGATTAAGATTCTGCCGCCGGATATCAACCTCAGCAGCACCGGCTTCACCGTCGAAAACGGCTGCATTCGCTTTGGTTTTCTGGGCGTCAAAAATCTGGGCAGAAGCGTGATGGAGGCGCTGGTGCGCGAACGTGAGCTCAACGGC
>NZ_CALXIN010000160.1 GCF_944388365.1 uncultured Negativibacillus sp.
TTTCTCCTCTTTTTATTTTATCCCAGCAGCGATTCCAGTTGGTCGCTCAGTCCTTCCAGCTCCTCACGGGTAGGTGCCTCCTGCTCGGAGCGCATCCTGCTCAGGGCATCCTGTGCGCGCTTTATCAGAATCGGGTCAAAGCCTTCGACCTGCTGCGCACGTTTGCACAGCCTTTGCAGACGTTCCATCGCCACAAACAGCTGGTGTTCCCGTCCGACCTCCTCAATGAGCGTTCCAAACGGCCAGCGCTCGTTGTGCTGGGTGATGACCATTTTGACCGGCAGGTCGATCTGCTGCTGACGCATGGCGTTTAACAGCTGATCCAGCCGCTTGCCGGCAAGTCCGCCCATCGCCATCGCCGGTGTCTGCGGCTGAACGGCGGTTTCTTCCTGCGGGTCGCTGCGGTAGCCTGCCAGCGTACCGGTAGTTTGGCCAAGCTCGGACGGCGCTACCTCCTTGTATGGAATCTGCATCTGTGTAAGCAGTGCAAACAGGCGGTCGCTGCCCTCGATCTTCTCGCTCTGGTACAGCAGCACGATCTCTTTGCGCGGTGCAATCTTTGCTTTCATGTGGTTCCCTCTTTTCTGTCAAAAATACCCTTGCCAGCATTGTACCACATTTTGCGTCTGACTTCCAGTGTCCGGCTAACGGCTGTGTTTTGCCTCCAAACCTGGGTGGTCGATGAGGCAGTCGACGTAAATCTCGATGCGGCAGTCGTCGATCACCTGTTCAAAATTCTCCTGATTTGCCTTCCAGTAGTCCGGCTCATATTTTTTGATGAATTCGGAATAGCGGAAGATGTCGCTTTTCTTCTCAAAAAAGACCTTATCCACCGTCTGGCGCACCGTGTCTTTGATTTGGGATGATACTTCAATCTGGATTTCTCCCAGCTGCTCCATTCCTACTCCGCCGCCACTGGGAAAGGTCGCCTCCAGCACGCTGCCTTCGGTGCGGATTTCCAGCAGGAGAACCGGCTTGCCGTCCTCCATGCTCACCTTCACCTGGCTTTCGCTGTCGGTCAGTTCCACCGAAGCGAGCGCCTCCTTCTCTTCTCCGTAATTGACCGTCATCACGGCACGCTTTAGCTCATCGGTCGCCCACAGTACGCCACGGGTCTGTTCGATCGAAAGGTTATCCAAAAACTTTCCTTCTTTAAAAATGGCCATTCCTGCAATTTTCAGCACCTTTTTGCCGTCGGTCAGTTCCTCGGTGGTAACCAGCGGCAGATAGGGCTCGGCTTTGTCGCTTTGCAGGCGGTTGATGACATCCTTGAGCGCAGGACGTCCCAGCAGACCGTTTTTCTGCCCCTGTTCGATCAATGTCTTTAGCTGGGTGGCGCTGCTGTCCTGCTCGGACTGGGTGCGGATGACCTCCTCGGCGGTGTTCTCCGCCATCGCCACATATAGCTCAGGGCTGACCTCGTGGTTAGCATTAAAGTATCCCAGCACCGATTCCAGACCCTGCTGGGCTGCCGAGCGTCCCACCACCAGAAAGCTTGCGTTTCCTAAAAACACCTCGTTGCCGCTGTATTGGCTCAATCCGTCCACCGCCTCGCTGACCGAACGTCCGCGAGTCTGGACGACCAGTGTCGCTGCCGCTGCCTCCTGTCCCGATTGCAGCTGCGGAGAGAATTGCAGCATGCTCAGCACAAATTCTCCGTCCACCAGATCCACTCCCACCATCTTGATGATGGTGCGGTCCTTGAGCTGTGCGGCATTCATACAGCCGCACAGCAGCAGCGCAAAGCCTGCCGCCATCAGCAGAGAGATCCACTTTTTCATCTGCGCTCCTCCTTTTTTTGTCGATTGTACGCGAGCAGCAGCAACAGCACCGGCCAGAACAGCAGCAAGAAATAGACCGGCACTCCGTCCGCAAGAAAGTGATATAATCCCCCGAACAGCTGGATATTTCGCACTGCTGCAATCGCAGTGACGGTGACCACGGCGGCGCTGATTCCCACCACCCAGCGGCTTTGCAGCTTTGGTCCCAGCGTTCCCAGCGTCCGACAGGCAAGAATGAGATAGAGCGCGGCACGAATCATCGCCGTTGCCACCCACAGCACCAGCAGCACATAGTCAAACCGGTAGAACACATTGGAGCCGGACAGCACAAAGAGGGTGTACACCGGAAAATTCTGTGTTTCTCCATAGCTGCCCAGCACGGTGATCGCCGCATAGGAAACTGCCAGCAGAATGACGCTGGTCATCGTGTGATAGCCCCAGAAGGTGCGCTGGAGCTTTGGAGTGTTGAGGTTTGACAGCAGCAGCACAAAGGCAATCAGCTCGATGTTCTGGGTAAAGTAGCGGGTGGACCTGTACAGCACCTTTCCCCATCCGTCATACAGCGGAGAGATCAGATTGAGGGTGTCCATGGAACCCCACAGTCCCAGACTGATGAGCAGCGAGGAAAGGATGGTCGCTGCCAGCATGATTGCCGCCGTCCTGGTCACCGCCTCCAGTCCCAGCAGCACCAGATATAATACAGCGCCGCAGAAAATGAGGCCCACCCAGAGGACGCTGGCGCGCGGATAGACGGCGCTTGTCAAAAACATTGTAAACTGGGCGGCGGTCTCGGCGGAAACCACCAGACACACCAGATACAATACTATCGCACTGACCCGTCCCAGTTTTGGCGAAAGCTGCATGGTCAGTATCTGCAGATCCATCCCTGGGTGCTTTTTCAGCAGCAGCCACGCCGGAACCATTGCAGCCGCAGTCAGCACAAAGCCGAGGACGATTGCCAGCAGCGACGCACTTCCCTGCGACGTGCCATTGGCGTCGAGAATGAAAATCAGGACGATAA
>NZ_CALXIN010000161.1 GCF_944388365.1 uncultured Negativibacillus sp.
AAGTGGCAGGTACAATACCTGACATTATCCTACTGCCGGAGCAGTCAGGGGGAGAGAACTTCGCTTTGCGAAGTTCCCGAGGGGATGTGCCCCTCAGAGGAGAATCCAAAGAGGAAACCTCCTCTTTGGCGCGCCTTTCGTCCATTTCCTCGCGATAGGAAATGGACCCCAGGGTGCAGGGGCGGGTAGCCACCCTGCAAAAGGGTTTTGTAGGGACCACCCTGCATAGATGCCTGCGGCAGCAAAAATTTCAAAAAAAGAGCAGCCTTTTGGCTGCTCTTTTTGACTGGGTTACATCTGTGCACTTGAAGGCTCCTCGGTGGATTCGGTCTGCTCCTCGGCCGGAGTGGTCGTTTCCTCCTGGGTCTGTGCAGGCTGGATGGTCTGCGGCTCGCCGGCCGGACTTGTCTGTGTCTCGGTCTGCTCGCTCTCCTGCGAGATGTTCGGGATGCCTGGAACTGCGCCTTCCGGCGGGTCCTTGATGGCGATCAGCTGATAGTGGTCGTCCACCTTCTGCAATTCATAAATCATGTACTTGCTCGGTGTCGGCTCGGACTTTTCGCCCTTGATGCTCTGCATCCACTGGCTGCTTGGCTCCAGATAGCCGACGGTCAGCTCGAACACATCGCCGTTGCGGGTGATGTCCTCCACCTGTGGTGTATACAGAATGGTGGCATCGACCGGCACGTAGTAGGTCTTGGTCTGCTCATCAAAGGAATAGATGGACAGATAGTCCTCGAACGACTGATGGGTCAGGGTAACATTGGTGCCGAACAGCTTTGCACAGGCGACATCGACGTCACTCTGCGGCACCGAAACCATGTTGCCGTCGCCGACGCTGTATTTTTCGCCGTTTTCGATGATCGCCGACCAGATGGACGAGCGCAGCAGTGCAAGGTCGCCCATCTCATTGGGGTCCTCGAACGGCACTGGGTCGAACATCAGCACCGGCATGATGATATTGCCGAATTCTTCCTTCTGCTTGGAATTGTCGATCAGGCTTTCGGTGGCGCGCACGCCAAAGACAACGACGGTGATCAGTCCGATCAGCGCCAGCAGGATGAAGGCTCCGCCCAGCGGAACGGCTGCCGGGATGCGGAGGCGCTTATGGCGCTGGATAGCTGCGGTGTTTCCCTGTGTTTTGCCCTGTTGTGGTGCCGGCTTTGCAGTATTCTTCTGCTTTTTGCCCGATTTTCCCTTTTTGGATGCCGGTGTCTGTTTTGCCGGCTTGGTCGGTTCCTCGGCCTTTGGTGCTTCCTGTGCAGGCTGCTCCGCCGGTTCTTCCGCCTTTGGCGCTTCCTGTGCAGGCTGCTCCGCTGGTTCTTCCGCCTTCGATGCTTCCTGTGCAGGCTGCTCCGTCGGCTCCTCTGCCTTCGGTGCGGCCTGTTCTTCTTGAGCAGCTGTCTCTGGCTGCTCGGCGACAGCATCTGCCGGTCGGGTGGTTTCTATCTTGTTCCAGCCGGAGTTCTGCTGTCCATTGGGTTTCTTCTTAGACATTACTCAACCCCATTTCCTTACTCCTCCGCCGTTGGTTGTTGAGGGAGAAGTTCAATCTTCAGTTTGGTGATGCGCTGGTCATCCATCTCGGCGACGGTGACGCGCATCCGGTCGCGGTAGACGATGCTCTCGCCCACCTGCGGGATGTGCTCGAGCTGTTCAAGCACCCATCCGCTGACCGTATTGTAATCACTTTCGAAGGAGCGGTTTTCCGCATCCAGCTCCTCCATCAGGTCATAGACGTTGTAATCGCCGCTGACCAGATAGGTTGTGTCGTCCTTCTTGACGATCTCTTCCTCGACGTCATCATATTCGTCCCAGATCTCGCCGACCAGCTCCTCCAGAACGTCCTCGATGGTGACAAGGCCCATGGTGCCGCCGTAGTCGTCGGTGACAATCGCCATCGGCATCTTTTCTCTGCGCAGCTTTTCCAGCAGCTTTGGCAGGTTCATCGTCTTGTGGACGAACAGACACTGGGTCAGCAGACTGCGCAGATCATGGGTTTCGTTTGCAATCTGATCCTCCAGAATGTCGCGGACATGTACCAGACCGATGATGTTGTCGATCGAATCCTCATAGACAGGGATACGGGAAACTTTGCTTTCCTGTGCCATTGCCAGGACGTCCTCCCATTTTTCCTCAACGTCGATGGTAATCATATCGACACGCGGCACGATGATCTCCTGCACCTCGATCTCGTCAAAGTCCAGCGCGGACTGTACAAGGTCGCTCTCGTTTTCCTCTAGCACGCCCTCTTCCTCGATGGACTCCACAATATATTTCAGCTCTTCCTCCGTAACAGAGGGTTTATCCTGTTTGTCAGAACCGGTTACCTTCGCCATCAGTCTGGACAACACATTGAGCAGGACTGCCAGCGGCTTAAAGATGAAGATCAGCACACTGATCGGTCCCGAAACGGTCAGTGCCAACGAATCGGCGTTGAGCTTTGCATAGTTTTTCGGCAGAACCTCGCCGCAGATGAGCACCACGATGGTCATGATAACTGTCGATACCAGCGCACCTGTCTCCGAACCAAGGAATGCGACAAAGATCAAGGTTGCAATCGAGCTCGAGGCGATGTTGACGATGTTGTTTCCAATCAGCACCGTCGAGATCATGCTCTCATAATCCTCCGCCAGCTTGAGCGTTTTTGCAGCTTTTTTGTCGCCGTTTTCCGCCATGCGCTTTAAACGGGTCTTGTTAACACTGGTTAGTGCTGTTTCCGAC
>NZ_CALXIN010000162.1 GCF_944388365.1 uncultured Negativibacillus sp.
CCGGGGTCCATTTCCTATCGCGAGGAAATGGACGAAAGGCGCGCCAAAAACCTCCTGGTTTTTGGATTTCCAGCGAAAGGGGCAAGCCCCTTTTGAAACCCCATGCTCCCAAGAAAGTCGCTGCAACGACGTAAGCTCCCACTGCCCTAAGTAGTAGGTGCAAAACCTGATATTTGCTTGCTAGCGGAGCAGACAGGGGGAGAGAACTTCGCAAAGCGAAGTTCCCGAGGGGATGTGCCCCTCCAGAGAAGAATCCAAAGAGGACACTTCCTCTTTGGCGAATCTTTGGTTCCTTTCTTTTCGAGAAGAAAGGAACCTCGGGTGCGGGCTGAGTAAGCCCGCAATATGGTCCGCAGGAACTCTCCTGCAAGGAAGAAAAGGTTCGGAGAAGGAAACTCTATTTCCTTCTCATGCCCGCGCAGCGAAAGCTTTCGCTGCGCAACAATAGGAAAAGCCTTCGCTACTTGTACTTGCCGGTGGAATCGGCTATAATAAACTCGTATCACTGTTTTGATGTAAAGGAGTCTGCCCATGGCACAACGAAAACAAGTGGAAATCTTTACCGACGGCGCTTGCTCGGGAAACCCTGGCCCTGGCGGCTATGGAGCGATCCTGCGCTACCGCGGTACCACCAAAGAACTGTCCGGCGGTGCTGCCAGCACCACCAACAACCGTATGGAACTGACTGCTGTCATTACCGCACTCTCCGCACTCAAGGAACCGTGCGATGTGATACTGTGTTCCGACTCCAAATATATCATCGACGCGGTCGAAAAGGGTTGGGCACAAAAGTGGCGCGCCAACGGCTGGATGCGCAACAAAAAGGAGCCTGCCTTAAACCCTGACCTGTGGGAACAGCTGCTCGATCTGCTGAATGTCCACCATGTCCAGTTTGTCTGGGTCAAGGGTCACGCCGGTCACCCTGAAAATGAACGCTGTGACCAGCTGGCAGTCGAACAGTCAATGAAGTTTAAGGCGGAAATATAGAAGGATTTGTCGGTTTCCTCTTGAATTATACACCTATTTGGTATATAATAAACTCATCCTGAACATTAAGGATGTTTCCGCCGACTTTCAACCGGTGCAGAAACCAACCACAAGCACAAATGAAAGGACGATTATCTTATGGAACGATTTGTTTATGCCGACAATGCGGCGACCACCAAACTTTCTCAGCCGGTGCTCGACGCCATGATGCCCTATCTGACCGAGGAGTACGGCAACCCCTCCAGCCTCTACCGCTTTGGCAACCATGCCAAACGCGCCATCGAAAATGCCCGCGCCCAGGTGGCAAAGGCCATCAACGCCGATCCGTTTGAGATTCTCTTTACCGGCGGCGGCACCGAGGCTGACAACTGGGTCAAGGAACTCATGTATTCTCTCAAGAAAAAGGGCAAAAATCACTTTATCACCTCTGCGGTGGAACATCACGCGCTGATCCATTCGGCCCAGCGGCTGGAAAAGGAAGGCTTTGAGGTGACCTTCCTGCCGGTGGACAAGGAGGGCCGCATCGACCCTGAGCAGGTAAAAGCAGCCATCCGTCCTGAAACAGGACTTGTATCCATCATGTTTGCAAACAATGAGATCGGCACCCTCTACCCTATCGCCGAGATCGGCGCCATCTGCCGTGAAGCCGGCGTGCTGTTTCACACCGACGCAGTACAGGCGGCGGGCCATGTGCCGATCGACGTCAAAGCGATGAATATTGATCTGCTGTCGCTGTCCGCGCACAAATTCCACGGTCCAAAGGGCGTGGGCGCCTTCTACTGCCGCCGCGGCATTCCGCTTCCCAGCCTGATTGACGGCGGCGCACAGGAGCGCGGCAAGCGCGCCGGCACCGAAAACGTAGCAGGCATCGTCGGACTGGGCGAAGCCATCCGCATCGCAGTCGAGGAAATGCCCGAAACTGCTAAAAAGGTCAGCGCAATGCGCGACCGTCTGATCGATGGCATTCTGGAAAAGGTGCCGATGTGCCGTCTGAACGGTCCACGCCATGACCGTCTGCCAGGCAACTGCAACATCTCGTTTTTAGGCATCGAAGGCGAATCGCTGCTGCTTCGTCTGGATCTGGCAGGCATTGCTGCTTCGTCGGGTTCGGCGTGTGCATCCAGCTCACTGGATCCCAGCCATGTACTGCTTGCCATCGGACTGCCGCATGAGGTGGCACACGGCTCGGTACGTCTGAGTCTGTCGGACTTCAACACCGAGGAGGATGTAGACTACATTCTGGAGAAGCTGCCGCAGATCGTATCGACGCTGCGTTCGATGAGCCCTCTGTGGGAGGAGATTCAGAAAGGCGAAGTAGCGTTTACTCTCTAATAATGCAGGAGAGTTCCTGCACGACCCTTTTTTGCAGGGGGGCTCCCCGCCCCTGCACCCCGGGGTCCATTTCCTATCGCGAGGAAATGGACGAAAGGCGCGCCAAAAACCTCCTGGTTGGATTTCGGAAGCTTGAAAAGCTTCACTAAAGGGGCAAGCCCCTTTTGAAACCCCACTGTAACGGCAGAGGCTGCGCTCGACGAAGGCACTCTGCTGTCCGAAGTGGCAGGTGCGATACCTGACATCCTCCTGCTGGCGGAGCAGACAGGGGGAGAGAACTTCGCTTCGCGAAGTTCCCGAGGGGATGTGCCCCTCAGAGGAGAATCCAAAGAGGATACCTCCTCTTTGGCACGCCTTTGATTACTTTCCTCGTGAAAGGAAAGTAATCGCGGGTGCGGGCT
>NZ_CALXIN010000163.1 GCF_944388365.1 uncultured Negativibacillus sp.
AGGGGCAAGCCCCTTTTGAAACCCCGCTGTATCGGCAGCAAGTGATTACGCCGTTGCAGGAAGATTCCGACAACTAAAAAAAGAGGTTTTCCAAAGGACCTAGTCCCCTTTGGAAAACCTCTTTTTTTAGTTGAGCTGATCCCCTACACGGGAAAGGATGCGGGCAATCTCCTGATCGAGCAGCTCGCGCTCGCCGTCGCTCAGCTGGCAGCGCCCCAGCTCCTCCGTCGCCTGCTGCACCTGCAGCAATATATCCATGTTGGAGCTGAGGTCGGCAATCTTCAGCTGCGGCAATCCGTGCTGACGCTTGCCCAGAAAGTCGCCAGGTCCGCGCGCCTTGAGATCGTATTCCGCCACCTTGAAACCGTCGTTGGTGCGGTGCAATACCTCCAAACGCTCCTTGGTGTCAGGATTCTGGTTGTCCGAAATGAGGATACAGTAGGACTGCTCCTGTCCGCGTCCGACCCTTCCGCGCAGCTGATGCAGCTGGCTTAGGCCAAACCGCTCGGCATTTTCCACCATCATGATGACCGCGTTGGGTACGTCCACGCCGACCTCCACCACTGTGGTGGAAACCAGCAGCTGAATCTCCCCTGAGGCAAAAGCGTCCATGATGCGCTCCTTATCCTTGGGGCGCATTTTGCCGTGCAGCACGCCTACCCGATAGTCTGCAAAAGGACCGCGCGCCAGCTGGTCGGCATATTCCTCGGCGTTTTGCAGGTTGGCAGGAGTGTTGTCACCCGCCTCCACCAGCGGACAGACGATATATCCCTGCAAGCCGCGGTCGAGGTGCTCCTTTAAAAAGTTGTAGACGCGCTGTTTAATTTTGGAGCTGATAACGTAGGTCTTGACCGGCTGACGGCCTGGCGGCAGCTGGTCGATTGAGGAGACGTCCAGGTCGCCATAGATCATCAGGGCCAGCGTGCGAGGAATCGGTGTGGCGGACATGACCAGTGTGTGCGGATGGTCGGATTTTTCGCTCAGGCGGGTTCGCTGCGCCACACCGAAGCGGTGCTGTTCGTCGGTGACCACCAGCGCGAGGTTTGGCAGGTCGACGTCCTCTGAGATGAGCGCATGGGTGCCGATGACAAGGTCGACCATTCCCAGCACGATGCGCTCCTTGACATCCCTTTTTTCCTTTGCGGTCATCGAGCCGCACAGCAAGGCAAGGCGCATACCCAGCGGCGTGAGCAGCTTGCTCAAACCCTGATAGTGCTGCTGTGCCAGAATTTCGGTCGGAGCCATCAGTGCCGACATATAGCCGTTTTGGAACACCACAAAGCTGGCGGCGGCAGCGACCATCGTCTTACCGGAGCCGACGTCTCCCTGTACCAGCCGGTTCATCGGCGTGGGCTTTTGCAGGTCGGCGCAGACCTCGTCGATGGCGCGCTGCTGGGCGCCGGTGAGCGAAAAAGGAATCTGCTGCAAAAACGGAGTGATGTCGGTGTTTTTACACAGAAAGGCGGTCTGGGAATAGCTGTCGGCGCGCACCGAATGCAGCGAAAGCGACAGCATCAACAGCTCCTCAAAGACGAGCCGGCGGCGGGCGATTTCGGCGCTCTCGCGGTCGGCGGGCAGATGGATATTTTTAAGCGCAAAGTGCAGGTGGCACAGCTGGTACTTTCGTCGTAGGAAGGCCGGCAGAGGGTCAGGCAGATTTTCGTCGAGCAGACCCAGCGACTGCTCGATATTCTGGGAGATCATCTTGGAGGAAAGTCCCTGTGTCAGTGGATAGACCGCCAGAAATGCCGAGGGCAGATCGGCAGGATAGATAGCAGGCGCGTGCATCTCCTTTTTGGCGGGAGAAGCGCCCATCTTGCCATAGAACAGATATTCCTTGTCGTACTGGAGCGCATCGACGGTGTACTTTGCGTTAAAGAAGGTAATCATCATCGAGCCGCTGTCGTCGGCGACCTTGACCTTGGAGATGGTCAGTCCCTTGCGGACATACTGCGGAGAGGACTTTGCCACTACCCGTGCGCGCACTGCGCAGACCTCCCACGGAGGTGCATCGGCGATAAAGGACGGCTGAGTGAGATCGATATAGGAGCGCGGGAAATAATAGAGCAGGTCGCGGATGGTATGGATGTCGATTTTCTGATAGAGGGCGGCGCGCTTGGGGCCGACACCAGTGAGATATTGGATATTGGTGTCCAGATTGAGAGCCAAAAGGACGACCTCCTTTGATTTGCAAAAAGGCGTAATTTTATTTATTATACATGATTTTGCAGCAAAAGTAAAAGGAAGGAGCGATGCTCCTTCCTTTTACTTTGTGGCAGGGACTTTCCTTCTTCGGAGCTTTTTGTTTTTGTAGGGTAGTCCCTGCGGAAACTCTATTTGCAGGGTGGCTCCCCGCCCCTGCACCCCGGGGTCCATTTCCTATCGCGAGGAAATGGACGAAAGGCGCGCCAAAAACCTCCTGGTTGGATTTCGGAAGCTTGAAAAGCTTCACTAAAGGGGCAAGCCCCTTTTGAAACCCCACGATCCCTCGCTAGAAACAGCAACGACGTAACTGCTTACTCTCCTAAGCAGTAGGCAAAGTACTTGACATCCTCCCGCTGGCGGAGTAGACAGGGGGAGAGAACTTCGCTTTGCGAAGTTCCCGAGGGGAGAATCCCCTTGGAGGAGAATCCAAAGAGGATACTTCCTCTTTGGCACGCCTTTGATTACTTTCCTCGTGAAAGGAAAGTAATCGCGGGTGCGGGCTGCG
>NZ_CALXIN010000164.1 GCF_944388365.1 uncultured Negativibacillus sp.
CGAACACCCCCTGTATAGGTCTATTTTCCTACACAGGGGGCGTTTTGTCTATTGTCCACTTTTACTGGACCTGTTCAGACTGCCGAAGGTGTTTTTTTATTATGCCTCATAAGCACAGAAGGTATAGCCCTGTGCGCGCAGATCGTCGATCACCTGTCCCAAAATCTCGGTATTGGTCTGGGATACAGCGTGCAGCAGGTAGATAGCTCCAGGGTGACAGCGCTGCTCGATGGTCTGAATTGCCTCCTGTGGGTCAGGCTGGTCGTCCACCAGCCAATCCTGATAGGCAAAGCTCCAGAATACACTGCGATAGCCAAGCTGCTGCAAGATGCTCAGATCCTGCTCGGAAAACTCACCCATCGGGAAACGGAACAGCTTCATCTCGTAGTTGTAGTTTTCCAGCATATATTCATGCAGTCCCAGCACCTCCTGACGACACTCTTCCACGCTGCAATCGGGCAGCGACGGATGGTTGACACTGTGATTGCCCACCACATGTCCCTCGTCGATCATCCGCTGAATCAGCTCCGGTTCACTTTCGACATAAGGCTGGGTGACAAAAAACACCGCCGGAACCTGCTTTTCCTTGAGGACATCCAGAATCTTCTCGGTATATCCATTCTCATATCCTTCGTCAAAGGTCAGGTAGATGTTCATCTCATTCTCCCGAATAAAGTCAGCATCGTACTGCCCATACTTCTCCTGATAGGAAGTCGCTCCCACCGGACGATTATTCTCGTCGGTCTGTAATCCTGGACCCCAGCCCAGTTTTTCGGTGCTCAGTCCCTGCAGAGAAACATCCTGTACTTCCTGTTCTTTCTGGGTCTCTTCTTCCTGCTTCTGTTCCTCCTGTTCCTGTGTTTCCTGTTTTTCTACTTCTTCCTCTGGCTCTGTCTGATTGTCCGGCAGCTGCACTTCCTCCGTCGGCAGTTTTGCCGACAGGCTGTCCTGTTCCTGCTCGTCCTCGGCAGTCATGGTTTCATCCAGCTTCTGTTCCTCCTGCGGCACCTCGGACTCCGGTGTCTGCTGAACATCGCGGGTGCATCCGGTGCCCGCTGCCAGCATCATCGCCACAAGCAGCAAAGAGAAAAAACGTTGGTATCTGTATTTTTTCATCCAATCGACATCCCTTTCTTTTAAAAAGTCTTGTTTCCTGTATATTCTGTCCCAAAGGCGGCGTTCCATACTGTTTTCTTATCTCCATTATAAAAGACTTTTGTCATAAAATGCAATCCGCCGGACAGAATAAAATTGAATTCTTTTTCAGGGAGGTCTATCATGAGTAAAATCAATCGCTCCATACAAACGATCAAAGCCCGCGAAATTCTGGATTCGCGCGGAAATCCCACCGTAGAAGCGGTGGTCATTCTGGAAGACGGAAGCGCCGGACGTGCTGCTGTTCCTTCCGGTGCATCCACCGGCAGCTATGAAAAACCCGAGATCCGCGACAACGATCCTTCCCGTTACCTGGGCAAAGGCGTACAGCTTGCCGTCGAGCAGGTCAAGACATGGATTGCACCGGCTCTCACAGGAAAAAGTGTCCTCCAACAGCAGGAAATCGACCGTATCCTCTGCGAACTGATCAACCCTAAAAGCGGCAAGGAACTTGGTTCCAATGCCACCCTCGCTGTTTCATTGGCCTGTGCACGCGCTGCCAGCGTTTCCTGGCAGCTTCCTCTCTATCGCTGGCTGGGTGGACTGAGTGCCAACCGTCTGCCGATGCCGATGATGAACATTTTAAACGGCGGTGCTCACGCCGGCAACAATCTGGACGTGCAGGAATTTATGATTCTGCCGACCGGCACACAGAACTTTTCCCAGGCAATGGAATGGTGCTGCCGTGTCTATCATCGTCTGAAGGAAATCCTTCGCGAGCAGGGTTTGTCCGTCTCGGTGGGAGATGAAGGCGGATTTGCTCCCAACCTGCCCTCGGAGGATGAGGCACTCAACCTGATCTGTCAGGCCATCGACCGCGCAGGCTTTCTGCCGCAGCGTGACTTTGTCTTTGGATTGGATGCTGCCGCCTCCGAATGGATCAAGCAGGAACCGGATAGTCTGGAAACAAAATACGTTCTGCCCAAATCCCAGCTTTCTTATACCACCGAACAGCTCATCTCCCACTGGGAAGCTCTGTGCGGCAAATATCCGATCCGCTCCATCGAGGACCCATTGGGAGAAAACGACTGGCAGGGCTTTGTCCAGCTGACCCATCGCATCGGCTCCCGCGTCCAGATCGTCGGAGACGACCTGTTCGTCACCAATCCTCAGCGCATTGCTGAAGGAATCGCCATGAAGGCAGCCAATGCCGTGCTCATCAAGCCCAATCAGATCGGCACCCTTACCCAGACCATTCAGGCGGTCCAGATGGCACAGCGAGCCGGCTATAAAGTCATCCTCTCTCACCGTTCTGGTGAAACCGAGGACAGCACCATCGCCGACCTCGCCGTTGCGCTGGGCGCGGACTTTATCAAGTCGGGCGCTCCCTGCCGCGGAGAGCGCACTGCCAAATACAATCAGCTGCTGCGGATTGAAGAATCACTGGGCAAACAGTCTGCGTTCGCAAAGCAATCAAAACCACTAGTAAACTAGTGGTTTGCTCAGACCCCAGAGGGGTCAGTACTTGCTGACCCCTGGAAGGGGTACTGAG
>NZ_CALXIN010000165.1 GCF_944388365.1 uncultured Negativibacillus sp.
CCGGCAAGACTGACCCATTATCTGATGGATGTGGCAACACTGTTCCACAAGTTCTATAACGCCTGCCGTGTTCAGGGCGAGGATGAGGCGCTGATGCAGGCAAGAATTTCGCTGTGCATGGCAACCCGCACCGTTCTGGCAAATCTGCTGGGCCTGCTGAAAATCACTGCACCGGAGTCGATGTAGTAGGCGACCCAAAACTAAAGTTTTTGGTCGGCGGAGAAAAACAAAAGTTTTCGTCTAACGGAGCTTTGCTCGGTTGCCGAAGGCAATTTTGCCCGATCCTTTATGGGCAAAAAGAGCAGACTCCTGATTGAAAACTTGTTTTCAATCTAGCTTTCTTTCAAAAGGTGGTGGTGTCCAGAGGCAACGCCTTTGGTCGCTCGTCGCAACGAGCGAAATTCTTTATCGTCAGGCGCTCATTGGGAGAGCTCGGGATTGAAAACAAGTTTTCAATCTCCTTTTCTGCAAGAGAAAAGGTTCTCGAAAACCGATTAAGCGTATAAAGTAACCGTCGAAAATTATCCGGTGGATGATTTTCGACGGTAGAAACCTGTTCTGGTTTTCATTTGCAGGGTAGAGTCCCTGCATGAACCTGCAGGGCGGCTCCCCGCCCCTGCACCCCGGGGTTACTTTCCTCCCGCGAGGAAAGTAACCAAAGGCGCGCCAAAGAGGAAGTGTCCTCTTTGGAAACACCTCTAAGGGGCAAGACCGCACCTCTGCTTCCTGCGTTGTCCTGTTTTTCTGTGTGCGGTCCCGAGAATAGGCAAAGCCCATTCTCCGAACTTTTCTGCAGAAAAGTTACTCCCCTCGGGAGCTTTGCGAAGCAAAGCTCTCTCCCCCTGACTTCCCCGTGAATAAGAGGCTGCTAGGCCACTTAACTACCGCTTAGGGCAGTAGGTGCTTCCGTCGACACCGTTCTGCACCAATAGCGGGATGATGTCCAATACTGCCATGCCACCTCGGATAGTATGCGGTTACGCCGAGCGCTGTTGCCACCGACACAGCGGGGTTTCAAAAGGGGTCACACTTGACCCCTTTCGTGAAGTTTTTCAAACTTCCGGAGGTCAAGGAACCAGGAGGTTCCTTGTGTGCTCTTTGTGCAACTTTCTTCACACAAGAAAGTTGCCGCAGGTGCGGGCTGCGTAAGCCCGCAAAAGAGGTTCGCAGGGACTGCCTCCCTGCCAAGGCTTTGATCTGCCCGCTGCGCGGTCAGCGCACTAAACGTGCGGTAGCATCGAAAAGGGACACTGCCCCTTAACTTTATATATTGAATTGTTTTTACTGTTGGGGCTCCTCGCCCCAAACCCTCGCAAACTTTTGTGTACAAAAGTTTGACAAAAAACTTCTGTTCGCCTACGGCGCAAAGACAAGACAATCAACCTCTCTACACAGACTCATTGGAGGAACAATGGACATACGATTATCCCAGCCGTTGCTCATGGATGGGGCAACGGCAACCAATCTGAGGCTCAACGGGATGGGACAGTACAACTGTCCTGCCCAGTGGATACTGGAAAATCCCGACCGCCTGGCACAGCTGCACCGTGCGTTTTTGCAGGCGGGCAGCCGGATCATCTGCACCCCAACGGCACAGGCCGACGCAGTTTCACTGCAAAAATGGGGACAGCAGCACAACACCCAGGCATACAACGAACAGCTTGCCCGTCTGACAGTGCAGACCTGCCGGGACTTTGACCCGCAGGTGCTGGTGGCAGGTGTAGTAGCGCCGCTGGATCTGCAGGCGGAGCCCTTTGGCGAGACGCCATTTCTGGATCTGGTCAGCATCTACGCCGCACAGGCCTTTGCCTTAAAAAAAGGCGGTGTGGATCTGCTCATCGCCGACACGATGACCACCATCTCCCAGAGCAGAGCAGCCATCCTCGGCTGTCGGCAGACCGGTCTGCCGGTGATGGTGACCTTAAACGTCGAGGAGGACGGCGAAACCTGCATGGGTAGCGACCTGGTATCGGCGCTGATCGTCTGCCAGAAGCTGGGTGCGGCGGCGTTTGGGCTGGCGTGCTGTGACCGTCCGGAAAGGATCGCCGGTCACCTGGAGGAGATTGCACCCTATGCAAAGGTGCCGCTGATTGTGCGTCCGCGCGCCGGTGAGGACTTTGACCGCCTGCTGACTCCGTCCGAGATGGCTGAGCAGATGAAAAAGCTGCTGGAGCTGGGCGCCACACTGGTGGGAGGCTGCTGCTATACCACGCCGGAGCACATCGCTCAAATCGGCAGGATGATGCAGACGTTTGACTTTTCGGCGGTGAAGATTCAGCGGGAGGACGAGGACACGCTGATGATGGCGGGAGCGACCGAGCCGTACTTTCTGGACGAATATTTCGAGCAGACCGAGCCGGTGGATTGCCGGATGGATATGTCCGACGAGCTGCTCGAACTGGAGGACAGCGGCGCGGATGTAGCCACCATCCGCATTGAAACGGTGGACGATGCGTATAACTTTGCGCTCAATGCCCACATGCTGCACATGCCGGTGTCCTTTCTGTCGGACAGCGAGGAAGCGCTGGAGATGGCGCTGCTGATGTACAACGGCTGCGCCTTTGTCGATTCCCGCAGCGGCATCGACGAAAAGGTGCTGGAGCATCTGGCGCAGGGATACGGCGCTGTGGTGAGATA
>NZ_CALXIN010000166.1 GCF_944388365.1 uncultured Negativibacillus sp.
CCGCGCCCGACTTTGTGTTTATCGGCGGCTCATCGGGCAATCTGGGAGAGATTATCCGACTGTGCCTTGCCAAAAACATGCGGGCGCGTGTCGTCGTGACCGCCATCACCCTCGAAACGCTTTCGCAGCTGTTGGAAACGGTGCGCCAGCTGCGGACCCAGGGTGAATACACCTTTGACATCGTCCAGCTGAGCGCCGCTCGTGCGCGGGAGTTGGGCGGCGGGTCGATGCACCTGATGACCGGACAGAATCCGGTGTACATCTGCACCCTTGCAAAACAGCTGCCCGAAGAATAGGGAAGGGATAAAGGAGGAAATTGCCATGTCAACCACACCACGCTTGATGCTGGCGGCTGCCTGCAGCGGCAGCGGCAAAACGACGTTGAGCTGTGCCATTTTGCAGGCGCTGAAAAACCGCGGAATGGACGCGGTCAGCTTCAAGTGCGGGCCGGACTATATCGACCCGATGTTTCACCGGCAGGTGCTGGGCATTCCGTCGCGCAATCTGGATTTGTTCTTTACCGACGGACAGACGGTGCGCCATCTGCTGCACAAAAACAGCGCCGGCCGCGACCTTGCCTTCATCGAAGGAGTGATGGGCTACTACGACGGCATCGCCACCACCAGCGATGCCTCCTCCTGGCAGCTTGCCTGTGAAACCAAAACGCCGGTGGTGCTGGTCTTAAACTGCCGCGGCATGTCGGTGTCGGTGGCAGCCCAGCTGCAGGGCTACCTCCACTTTGAGGAACAAAGCTGCATCCGCGGCGTTATCCTCAACCAGGTAAGCCCTTCGCTCTACACTGAACTCAAGGCGCTGATCGAACAGCGCTGCCAAATTCCCGTCTGCGGCTATATGCCGAGGATGTCCGACTGTTCTTTGGAAAGCAGGCATCTTGGGCTTGTGACCGCGGCGGAGATTTCCGACCTGCACCAGCGGCTCCAGCGTCTGGGAGAGCAGGCAGAGCAGTCGCTCGACCTTGATCTATTGTTGTCGATTGCAGCCGATGCGCCCGCCTTTTTGCCGCAGGAGGTTTGTCTGCCTGCTGTGGATAAGTTGGACCTGATGGCGAAGGTGCGCATCGGTGTAGCGCAGGATAAGGCGTTCTCCTTCTATTATGAAGATAACCTCGATCTGCTGCGCCGGCTGGGAGCGGAGCTGATCGAATTTTCTCCCTTGTGCGACACACTGCCCGAAGATTTGGACGGCCTGCTCATCGGCGGCGGCTACCCCGAAATTTATGCGATGGAGCTCACGCAGAATGAGACGCTTCGCGACCAGCTCAAAGCTGCGCTTTCGGACGGACTGCCCTGCATCGCGGAATGCGGCGGCTTTCAGTATTTGCAGCAGTCGCTGGAGGGACAGGACGGAAAGGAATATCCGATGGTCGGCTTTTTGCAGGGAAGAAGCTACCGAACCTCCGGCCTGCGCCGGTTTGGCTATGTCCGGCTGACGGCGAAACGGGACAACCTACTTTGTCGGGAAGGTGAGGGCTTTGCCGCCCACGAGTTCCACTACTGGGACAGCGAGATTACCGGCGACGCCGTCCATGCTCAGAAGCCGATGCGCAAAACAGGTTGGGACTGCGTGGTCGCAGACGACCACTTCTGGGGAGGCTACCCGCATCTGTACTACTATTCCTGCCCGCAGATGGCAGAAAATTTCCTGCTGCGCTGCAAAGCCTACCAGCAGCGCAAACATCTTGATGAAGGAGTGAAGGCTTGATGGAGCCGTTGGAAATTAAACTTACTCAAACGCTCAAACAGATTCAGCCGGTGGATGCAAAGGCGATGGAGCTTGCCCGCAAACGCTGGGATTCGATTGCAAAACCGCTGCATAGCCTGGGACTGCTGGAGGATGCCATCACCGCCATCGCCGGCATCCAGCGCACGGCACAGGTGACCCTGTCTAAGAAGTGCGTCGCTGCCTTCTGCGCGGACAACGGCGTTGTCGCTCAGGGTGTCACCCAGTCGGGACAGGAGGTCACCGCCATCGTCACCGAGAACTTTTGTTCCGGTCAGACCAGCGTCTGCGCCATGGCGCGGGCGACCGGCGCGGACATCATTCCGGTGGACATCGGCGTAGCGCGTGACGTTCACGGCGAGGGCCTGCGCATCCACAAGATCGCCTACGGTACGGCGGACATCACCGAAGGTCCTGCCATGACCCGCGAACAGGCTGCCGATGCTATCCTCTACGGTATCGAGCTGGTCGGAGAGCTGAAAAAAGAAGGCTATCGCCTGATTGCCACCGGTGAAATGGGCATCGGCAACACGACCACCAGCAGCGCGATTCTGTCGGTGCTGCTCAATCGTCCCGTTGTCGACATGACCGGCAGGGGAGCGGGTTTGAGCACCGATGGACTGCACCGCAAGATTGCCGCCATCGAAAAAGCAATTCAAACAAATCATCCAAACCCCGAGGACCCTATGGACGTTTTGCACAAAGTCGGCGGATTGGACATTGCGGGACTGGTAGGTGTCTTTCTCGGCGGCGCGTTGGAAAATATACCGATAGTAATAGATGGCGTCATTTCTGCAGCAGCGGCATTCACTGCGATGAAATTCTGCCCGACAGCAGCGGACTATTGGATTGCTGCCCATGTGTCCAAGGAACCCGCAGGAAAGATTGTTCTG
>NZ_CALXIN010000167.1 GCF_944388365.1 uncultured Negativibacillus sp.
TACATCGGCGGCAGCTGCATGATCTCGCCGCGGAACTGTTCCAGCGCCTTCTGCACGTCCTCTTTGGTCGCCGTAACCTCGGTGCGTGTGAGCACACGACCGGTGGCATCGAGGGTATCGGTGGTATAGCCCAGCTGGAAGGTCGCTGTATAGCGCTTGTTCTGATCGGGCAGAATGTCGCAGCATTTGGTGGCGCGTCCGACAAAGATGGGCAGCACACCGGTTGCCATCGGGTCAAGGGTGCCCGCGTGGCCGACCTTGCGGGTGCCAAGCAGCTTGCGCATCTTGGCTACCATATCAAAGGAGGTATAATCCTCCGGTTTATCCAGGATGATGATTCCGTCCAACATAATCGCTCCTGTTCCAAAATGGTTGATTTTCTTTCCGAATCTGTCCGCAATGAAAGGACAGATTTTCTGCATCAGAGGCTGGCGTCCAGCTTCTCCTGCTGTTCCAGTTCCTGCCGAACCGAGTCCAGCACCTGACGATAGACCTCGTCGAGGTCGGTGATTTCAAAGGTGCATCCGGCAGCGCCGCGGTGTCCTCCGCCGCCCAGCCGTCCGCAGATGGCGCTGGCATCTACTCTCCCGTCGGTCCGCACCGACACCTTATAGCCGCGGTAGCTCTTGTACTGGCGCAGTGTTACGCCGACCTGCACTCCTTCGATCTGCCGCGGCAGCGCGGAGATTCCCTCCAGCTCATCGTCGGTGACGCCGTTTTGATTGATACAGTCACGCATCAGCACCATGGTGGCGCATCTGCCGCCCAGCTCATAGCGCAGGCTTTGCAGCGCAGCCACTGTCAGCGCAATTTTGCCGCGGCTCTCGCTCTCGAACAGCCGCCGGTGAATCGAGCGAAGATCCGCTCCCGCCTGTATCAGCTTTTCGGCGGCACGATGGCTGTCCGCCGTGGTGGAGGTATGGCGGAAGCAGCCGGTATCGGTGGCAAGTCCGGTATACAGACAGTCCGCAATCTGCGGCGTCAGTGCTACACCCATCGCCTCGATGAGGTCGAGCACCAGCTCACAGTTGGCTGCTGCGTCGGCACGCAGCAGCAGTTTCTCGGCAAATCCGGTGTTAGAGCCGTGGTGGTCGATGCTCAAATCAATCTGATCGGCGTAGGATTGCAGTTTATCCCCCAGCAGCGTTGTATCCGCCACGTCCACCGTCACCACCGTCTGCGGCAAAAAAGACTGATCGTCGGGATGCGGATCGAGGTAGGCAAAGCGGGCTGGAATGGGATCATTGCAGAGAACGGCGGCACGTTTACCCAGCTGGCGCAGCGCATGCATCAGTGCAAAACCGCTGCCGAGCGTATCGCCGTCGGGAGCCTTATGGGTGAGAATGAACACATCCTGTGCGCCGCACAAAAACACTGCTGCCTGCTGTAACGTTACCGGTTGGGACATGGTGCCGCCTCCTTGTTTGTCAAAAATTATTCTTCGTCGGTCTGCTCGTCCTCATCGTGCTGGATATCCAGGCTGTTGAGGATGCGGGCAATATCCGCGCTGTACTCGGTGGAATCGTCCGGAATAAAGTGGAAATCCGGCACACGGCGCATCTTGATGCGGGTATTGATCTCATGCTTGATAAAGCCGTTTGCATTGTTGAGACCCTTGACTGCTTCTTTGGCCTTGTCCATTCCTTCCAGCGAACTGATATAGACCTTGCAGTGGGACATATCGTTGGAAAGTTCCACCTTGATGATGGTCAGCAGACTGGAGACGCGAGGGTCCTTGATGTGGTGCATGATGTCGGTCAATTCCCGTTTGATGTCCTCGCTGGTTCTTCCGACGCGAAAAGCCATAGTAACTTCTCCTTTCTGTTTGAAAGATATTGCAAATGAGGGCTGAAACGGGTTCAGTCCTCATTTGCGATTTTGATATGAATAACTAAATAAAAGTTTTTGGTCGAGCTTTTTACAAAAAGCTCGCAGATTCCAAAGACAGCGTCTTTGGTCGCTCACCGCAGTGAGCGAAACACTTTTATCGTTTGGGAGCATTTAGGAAAGCGTGAAAACCCTTTGCGATAAAAAGGGTTTTCACAAACTGCCGATTTGAAGCCACTATCCCCGAAAAGTTCCCTGTGGGAAGTTTTCGGCAGTATCGGCTCGAAGCTGGACATAACATTACGCTTTGGATTGGTGCGATATTGTAGTTTCAGCACGCGGCAACACTTAAGTTAACACACTCGCTCGTTAGGGCATGAAGGCTTTGAGAGAATAAAATAAAAGTTATTATTTTTCTGCTCAACAGCACAGATAACAGAAAAATCTCCCACTGGGGGGTTTTTCTGGCAAGTGCGTGTCGCTCGTCTGTCAAGGGGGCTTTTCTCTTGCAGAAAAGGAAATTGAAAACAAGTTTTCAATTAGGAGTTTGCACTTTTTGCCCATGATGGATCGGGCAAAATTGCCTTCGGCAACCGTGCAAAGCTCCCATTCACAAAGCTCTCCCAATGAGCGCCTGACGACAAGGTATTTCTCACTCTGCGGAGTGCGCCCAGTGGCTCTGCCTCTGGATACCGCCACCTTTTGTAAAAGGTGGACGAAAACTTTTGTTTCGCACCAGCGAGCGAAGCCGGAGGCAAGCGACCTGCGCGAGAGCGAGGTTCTCAATT
>NZ_CALXIN010000168.1 GCF_944388365.1 uncultured Negativibacillus sp.
TCTGATTGCAAGGTAATTGTGCATTATGATTGGGGTCACCGCTCCGATCCGCATGGTATGTACATGGATAAGTAACTGAAACGATAAACCGAAACCTAAGAGAAAAAGTACGGAGCTGGAAACAGCCGATGTAAAAAGAAAAGCCGCTTGAGAGACAAACACTTTTCTTTTTGCGAGACAAATCCTATTTGGATTTGTCACTTTTTCCTTTTAGCAAAGAAAAAGTAGGTGAAGAAAGAGTGGCAGAGGAAAAAAGAGATTATTATGAAGTGCTGGGTGTTCAGAAGGGATGCTCGGATGATGAGCTGAAGAAGGCTTACCGTAAGCTGGCAAAACAGTATCACCCTGACCTGAACCCTGGCGATAAAGAGGCTGAAGCAAAATTCAAAGAGGTCAACGAGGCTTATGCTGTCCTCTCGGATTCGGAAAAACGTGCCCGTTATGACCAGTTCGGTCATGCCGGCGTCGATCCAAGCTATGGCGGCGGCGCTGGCGGCTTTGGTGCCGGCGGTTTCGACTTCGGCGATATCGGCGACATCTTCGATAGCTTCTTTGGCGGCGGCGGATTTGGCGGATTCGGCGGCTCCAGCCGTACCCGCAACCCGAATGCGCCAATTCGAGGCAACAATATCAATATCGATATCGCTCTCTCCTTTATGGAGGCTGCCAAAGGCTGCAAAAAGGAAATCAGCTTCAGCCGCCTGATTAAGTGTGAGGATTGTTCCGGTACCGGCGCTGCCAAGGGTACTACCCCTGAAACCTGTCCGGAATGTCACGGCTCCGGTCAGGTGCGCGTCCAGCAGAGAACCCCATTTGGTGTGGTTCAGAGCGTCAAAGCCTGCTCCAAGTGCTCCGGCTCCGGTAAGGTCATCAAAACTCCGTGCGAAAAATGTAAGGGCATGGGCCGCGTAAGAAAATCGGTCAAACTGGAAGTGGATGTTCCGGCTGGTATCGACAACGGTCAGACCTTCGTCCTGCGCGGTCAGGGTGACCACGGCGTCAACGGCGGTCCTGCCGGCGATGTCAACGTCACTGTATCGGTCCGTCCTGATCCGCTGTTCGAGCGCGACGGCTTCGATGTCTGGTGCGAAATCCCGATCACCTTCCCGCAGGCAGTCCTGGGCGACGAGGTTGTCGTTCCAACCATCGACGGCAAGGTTAAATACAACATCCCAGAGGGAACTCAGCCGGCAACTGTTTTCCGTCTGCGTAACAAGGGTATTCCGTATATCAACGGACGTGGACGCGGCGACCAGTATGTCCGCGTCAACCTCGAAGTTCCGACCAATCTCAGCACCAAGCAGAAGGATGCCCTCAAGGAGTTTGACAGCATGACAGGTGAGAAAAACTACCGAAAACGAAAAGGATTTTTTGACAAGCTCAAGGACTTCATGAAGGACTAAACCATTCGTCCCACTGCGTCAGTAGTCTGTTACCTCCGTTTTTCTGCCGCAGTAGGACACTTTGATACAGCAACCAGGGACACAGAAGATTCTGTGTCCCTGGTTTTTCTGTTATGCTTTTCAGGAATGACAACATAACAATAACAGGCATTGGACATTGCGTTTGCATGGTACTATAATATGGGTAAAAAGAAACAAGATGATGCACGGGAGGTTTTAACAAAATGGAAGAACTTCAAAAAATCGTGAATACCTTTCAGCAGACACAGGTGCAGCCCAATGTTTCGCTGGAACCACAGCTTTGCAGCCTGATTTCTCTGGCCGTGCTGACAACACTGGGTAGCAGCTGTTCTTTAAAGCAGCAGGTGGAGGATGCACTGGAACAGGGTGTCACTGCGGAACAGATGGTCGAAGCGGTAATGCAGACAACACCCTATGTCGGCTATCCCAGAGTGATGGATGCGCTGCAGCTGGTAGAGGAGGTTCTGCGTCAGAAGGGAATAGAGCTGCCTCAAAGCCAGTCCACCGTGCAGCCGGACACCCGACTGCAAAAGGGATTGGAAGCACAGTATGCCATCTTTGGCAGACAGACCATCGACCACAACCGCAGCACTGCGCCCGAAGAATTAAAACATATTCAGGATGCACTGTCCGCCTACTGCTTTGGCGATTTCTATACCAGAGACACATTGGAGCTTTCGACCCGTGAGCTGCTGACCTTTTGCACGCTGTGTGCGCTGGGAGGATGCGAGTCCCAGCTGAAAGCGCACATCGCCGGAAATCTTCAGGTGGGCAACCGGCGTCCTGTCCTGATCGACGCGGTCACCTGGTGTATGCCAATGATCGGTTTTCCGCGCACCCTCAATGCCATCGCCGCGATCAATGAAATTGCAAAGGAGTAATCATCATGAAAACACCAGACATCAATCCCATTTTTGAGATGGGAGAAGAAAATCCATACGGAAAGTTTTTCCAGGGTCAGAGTTATCTGAAGATGCTGACCACCGAAGGCGTCACCATCGGCAATGTCACCTTTGAGCCTGGCTGCCGCAACAACTGGCACATCCATCACGCCAAAACCGGCGGCGGACAGATTCTACTCTGCACAGCCGGTCAGGGCTGGTATCAGGAATGGGGACAGCCAGCAAAAGCACTGCATGCCGGTGATGTTGTGGTCATCCCGCCGGAGGTAAAAC
>NZ_CALXIN010000169.1 GCF_944388365.1 uncultured Negativibacillus sp.
TCGTCCTGACGCTGGACGGCCATCCCGTCCTGGGCATCCTGGCTGCCGCCGTCGCCGGTGCGCTGGCAGGACTGGTCACAGCCTTTTTACAGACCAAGATGAAGATTCAGCCGATTCTGGCGGGTATCATCACTATGACAGGACTGTATTCAATCAACCTCATGGTGATGGACAACAAAGCAAACCTGCCGATCACTGCCCAGCAGAGCCTGTATACCGCTTTTGGTTCACTGGTCGGCAGCGGCGCACAGGGACTGGTGCTGTCGGGTATCGTTGCTGTCGCAGTGATGCTGGTGGTTGTTGCCTTTCTCAATACGCCGCTGGGATTGTCGGTGCGTGCCACCGGCGACAATGAGGAGATGGTTCGTTCCTCCTCAATCAATGCAAACGTCACCAAGGCAGTGGGACTGGCAGCGGCAAACAGCTGCGTCGCACTGTCCGGCGCGATGATCGCCCACTACAACTGCTACGCCGAGGTCCGCATGGGCATCGGCATGGTGGTCATCGGGCTGGCGTCGCTGATTATCGGAGAAATCGTGGTGGAGCTGTTTGTCAAACGCGCCTCGGTGCTGTCGGGTGCCATCGCTGCCATCGTCGGTTCGGTGATCTATCGATTGATTATCGCGCAGGCGCTGGAGCTGAATTTCTCCGCTTCCAGCTTAAAGCTTATCACCGCTGTTATTGTCGCGCTGGCAATGTCCTATCCGGCGATCAAGGAATCGCTCTCGATTGCAAAAATCAGAAAGGCAGGGAAACGGTAATGCTGCAGATCAACAATCTCACCAAGACCTTTTATGCAGGGACAGCCAATGAAAAGCTGGCGATGGACCATCTGAGCCTGCAGGTGGAGAAAGGGGAGTTTGTCACCCTCATCGGCTCCAACGGCGCAGGAAAATCTACCTTATTTAATCTGATCGCAGGCAGTATTCTGCCGGACGGAGGTTCGGTCGTGCTCGACGGCGAGGAGATCACCTTTCTGCCCGAGTATCGCCGCGCCAAACAGATCGGACGCATCTTCCAGGACCCGATGAAAGGAACCGCTCCTTCGATGACGGTCGCAGAAAACATGGCGCTTTCCTATCAGCGCACCAGCGGACGTAAGCTGGGGTTTGGCATCTCCAAAAAGGAACGAAGCCTGTTTGCGGAAAAGCTGCGGACGCTGGGACTGGGATTGGAAGAGCGGCTGGATGCTCCCATTGGATTGCTGTCCGGCGGTCAGCGGCAGGCGGTCGCTCTGTTGATGTGCACCATGGCTGCACCAAAGCTGTTGCTGCTGGATGAGCACACCGCCGCACTCGATCCCGCCACCGCCGAAAAGGTGCAGCAGCTCACCGAGGAGATCGTCCGTCAGGGACAGATCACCACCCTGATGATTACGCACAATATTTCGTCGGCGCTGCGGATGGGTACCCGCACTCTGATGCTCGATGCCGGACGCATCGTAATGGATCTGCAGGGCAGTCAGCGCGAACAGATGACCGTTCCAAAGCTGCTGGAACGTTTTGGCCAGGGACTGGACAACGACCGTTTTCTGCTGACCAGAGAGCAGCCGAACGTACCATCCAACGACCAAAACTGAGGCAAAATTCTCCCCTTTCCAACCGGTTGATCGACAAAAAAATCACGTGTCCGCCGATAGAAACAGTGGGTGCTTTCCTGCAAAAACAATCATTTAAAAAATATTTAAAAAATAACTAAAAACCGAAAGGAAAAATTGTGATATAGTCCAATTCTGACCAAATTTTAGGGAAAACGCCAAAATCACACGGGGAACAGATTGAATTTTTCGACTAAAACCGATATAATAAAGTTGCTACTGAAAAGTTTTTGCGATGAGGAATTGTGTTTGGAAGTCATCGCGGCTTTTGTTTCCAAAATAGAAGGAAGGGGATTAACAAATGAACTACGAAGCAATTACTTCGATCCTCAATGATGGCCTTGTTCTGGCAACTGGCTGCACAGAGCCAGGCGCTCTGGCGCTGACAGCTGCAGCAGCTGCCGCTCATCTGGGAGAAGAGGTAAAATCCATCCATACCTATGCAAGCGGTAATATTATCAAAAATGCTTATTCGGCAGGCATCCCAGGAACCAAGCTGGTCGGCATCGAATATGCGGTTGCCATCGGCGCAATCGTTGCCAAACCTGAAAAACAGCTGCAGGTTATCAACGGTCTGAGCGAGGAACAGATCGCTGCTGCCAGCAAGATGGTCGCTGACAAACAGGTGAAGGTTGAGCTGGCAAAAGTTCCAGAAAAACTGTACATCGAGGTTGAGGTCAAGGGCGAAACCAAGACTGCCAAGGCAATCATTGCAAACGTACACACCAACATTATCTATATCGAAGAAAACGGAACAGCTGTTCTGGACAAACGTCATGAGCAGCAGAGCGCAGACAGCGGCTATTCCGATAAAGAGATCAAAGAGATCCTGTCGGTTGCAAAGATCTACGAGTACGCTACCACCGCAGATCTGGCACTGCTGGACAAAGTAAAACTGAGCATCGACGTCAACACTGCTATCAGCGACGAAGGTCTGCGCAATCCATATGGTCTGTGCATCGGCCGCGGCTTCCGTGAGGA